>NZ_JBACFR010000016.1:0-10510 GCF_056262345.1 Homoserinimonas sp. | reverse complement strand
GCGTGATCCTGCCGTCGGATGGCGGCTGGTCGGCCGTCTAAGCACGACCACACAACGAAAGGGGCTCCCGCCGCGCGGGGGCCCCTTTCGCTATGTGCGGCGAACGGACAACACGAACTCGGCGAGCTCCTGCGCCATCGGCTCGGCCTCCCACATGTGGCCAGCTCCCGGCATGCGCTTCTCGCGCGCATCCGGAATGGCCCCCACCAGCGAATCTGCCGCGTCGATCATCTCCTCAAAGGTCTGTTCCCCATACATCACGAGCACGGGCACCCGGATGCCCCCAAACAGTTCGGCATGCGAGCCAGACGCCGCCCACGACAGGGACTGCGCATCAGCCCGATACGTGACGACCTGCGCCACCATCTGCGGGTACGCCGGCGACCTGCGGGCGCCTTCTAGCCACTCGGGCGGCATGTCTTTCATGTAGTACTCGAGCGCGCCCTCCAGATCGCCAGCGTCGAGCCGCCTCTCGAATTCAGCGGCCCACTCCACCGCCGCCCGCTCGGGCGAAACGGGGGTCTCCCACAGGGCAAGGCCGTCAACCGCAAGCCCCTCGACGGCGGCCAGCAGTGCGATCGAGCCTCCGGATGAATGCCCGCACAGCACCGCGCTGCCCCCGGCAACCTCAATGAGCGCAGCAATGGCGGCGAGTTCCCGGTCGAGGCCAATGTCGCCATCTGCGCCGCTCTCGCCTCGACCGAGCCGGTCGTAGACGATCGTCGTTATGCCGCGCTGGGCAACCAACTCCGCCGTGGTGGAGGTGAGCGGATCGCTCTCGCGAGAGGGCCCGGCTCCCGCGATGAAGATGATCCCTGGCCCACTGCCCCTCACGTCATAGGCGACTCGATCGCCTCGCGACGATGTGACGAACTCGGTCATAGCCAGCTCCTTTGCGCGGCACCGCGGCGGTCGGATGCTCGCGAGACTAGGCACTCAGGAGCGGCCGGTCAAGGGTGGCCGGTCTCAGCATGGTGCCCGGCGTGGGGCCAGCTGCCGCTAGGAGCGCACGAGCCTGGCGATCGCGGCAGAAGCCTCGGCGATTTTGGCGTCCGCGACCTCGCCACCCTCCCGCGTTGCCTCTGCGACGCAGTGGGTCAGATGGTCGTCGAGCAGGGCGAGCGCCACCGTTTCGAGTGCTTTGGTGGCAGCCGAAACCTGGGTGAGAACATCGATGCAATAGACATCTTCTTCGATCATCCGATGGATGCCCCGCACCTGTCCTTCTGCGCGCTTGAGACGCGCGAGAAGTTTCTGTTTGTCGTCGCTGTATCCGTGCATGAGCTCATCCTCTCGTGGTGCCATTGCTACTTTATACCCCCTGGGGGTATAGTTGCCACCATGGAATCCACCTTCACCGTTACCGGGATGACGTGCAGCCACTGCGTGAGCTCCGTCACAGAAGAAATCAGCAAGATCGCGGGCGTCACGGGCGTCGACGTCGACCTCGCCAGCGGACTCGTTACGGTAACCAGCGACACCGACCCCGACCCGCAGGCCGTCGCATCCGCCGTCGACGAGGCCGGGTACAGCCTCGCCAGCGCCTAGAGACTCGCGCCACCTGCCCGCCAAACCCACAAGGACCCGGCCCCACCATGACTGACACCTCGACCCCAATAGCGGTTGATGAGAGCGCCTACGAAGCCGCACGGCTCGAGGCGCTCGACCTCGCCATCGGCGGAATGACGTGCGCCTCGTGCGCCGCCCGCATCGAGAAGCGACTCAACAAGCTCGACGGGGTCGAGGCATCCGTCAACTACGCAACAGAGAAGGCCCACGTTCGGTTCGCCGCCACGATCGACCCCGCGCAGCTCGTCGCCGAGGTCGAGAAGGCGGGCTACACCGCCGAACTGCCTCCCGCGCCCGAGGCTCGAGAGCCGAACGAAACACCCCAGGGCCAGACGACACCGGATGCGGAGCTCTCGGCCCTGCGCACCCGACTCATCGTGAGTGCAATCCTCACACTGCCGGTCGTCGTCCTAGCTATGGTTCCAGCGTGGCAGTTCACCTATTGGCAATGGCTGTCGCTCACGCTTGCCGCACCCGTGGTGGTGTGGGGCGGCCTGCCGTTCCACAAGGCGACCTGGACCAATCTGCGCCACGGCACCACCACGATGGACACCCTCATCACGGTAGGGACAGGTGCCGCATTCCTCTGGTCGCTCTACGCGCTCTTCTTCGGCCACGCCGGAATGCCGGGAATGACCCACGGCTTCGAGTTCAGCCTCACCCCGGGCTCGGGCGGCGGCGACATCTACCTCGAAGTGGCCGCGGCCGTCACGGTGTTTGTGCTGGCGGGGCGCTACGCCGAGAAGCGATCGAAGCGCCAGGCGGGGGCGGCATTGCGCGCGCTCCTCGACCTGGGCGCGAAAGACGTCACCGTGCTTCACAGCGGAGTCGAACAGCGGATGCCCGCGGCCAGCCTTGCGGTCGGCGACGAGTTCGTTGTGCGCCCCGGAGAGAAGATCGCAACCGACGGCGTTGTGCTCAGCGGCGCATCATCCGTCGACCGCAGCATGCTCACTGGCGAGTCGGTGCCCGTCGATGTGGCCGCGGACGACAGCGTCGTCGGCGCGACAACCAATATCAGTGGGCGCCTCGTCGTGCGAGCCACCAGCGTTGGCAGCGACACCCAGCTCTCTCGCATGGCCACCCTCGTGGAAGAGGCCCAGAACGGCAAAGCCGAGGTTCAGCGTCTGGCCGACCGGGTCAGCGGTTTCTTCGTTCCCATCGTCATTGTCATCGCGATCGCCACGCTCGGCGCCTGGCTCGCGTGGGGCAACTCCCCCGAGATCGCGTTCAGCGCGGCCGTCGCCGTGCTCATCATCGCCTGCCCGTGCGCGCTCGGCCTTGCCACGCCCACCGCCCTCCTCGTTGGCACCGGTCGCGGCGCCCAGCTCGGCATCATCATCCGTGGCCCCGAGGTGCTCGAATCCACCCGCCGCATCGACACGGTAGTTGTCGACAAGACCGGCACGGTGACGACCGGGCGGATGTCGCTGGCCGACATCATTACGGGCAACAGCGTCGACAGGGCTGAGGCTCTGCGCCGCGCCGCCGCCCTCGAAAGCTCGTCAGAGCATCCGATTGCCCGCGCCATTGTCGAGGCGGCGAGCATCGAGGCGGCGAGCGCAGCCCTTCCCGCCACAAGCGACTTTGAGAACCTTGCGGGTCACGGCGTGCGCGGCACGATCGACGGCGTCGAAACCGTGATTGGCCGCCCCACAATGCTCACGGACCGCGGCCTCGCGAT
This sequence comes from Homoserinimonas sp., assembly GCF_056262345.1. Taxonomy (NCBI): domain Bacteria; kingdom Bacillati; phylum Actinomycetota; class Actinomycetes; order Micrococcales; family Microbacteriaceae; genus Homoserinimonas; species Homoserinimonas sp. The sequence goes on along the minus strand of NZ_JBACFR010000016.1, from coordinate 7,257 downwards.
GCCCGACGACCTTGTCGCGGCATTCGACTCCGCCGTGGGCGATGGCCGCACGGTAGTTGCGGTCGGCTGGGACGGCAGCGTTCGCGCGCTTCTCGCGGTCTCCGACACCGTCAAGCCCACGAGCGCCGCCGCGATCGCCGACTTCAAGGCACTCGGCCTGACCCCCATCCTGCTCACGGGCGACAACGAGACCGTCGCTCGCCGGGTCGCCGATGAGGTCGGCATCGACCAGGTCATCGCCGGGGTTCTGCCCCAGGAGAAGGTCGATGTGGTCTCCCGCCTGCAGTCGGAGGGACACGTCGTGGCGATGGTCGGCGACGGCATCAACGACGCACCCGCGCTCGCCCAGGCCGACCTGGGTCTCGCCATGGGCACCGGCACGGATATCGCCATCGAGGCCAGCGACCTCACGCTGGTGCAGGGCGACCTGCGGTCGGCGGCGGATGCCATCCGGCTGTCGCGAAAAACCCTGGGCACTATCAAGGGCAATTTGTTTTGGGCCTTCGCCTACAACGTCGCCGCGATTCCGCTGGCCGCCCTGGGCATGCTCAACCCCATGATCGCGGGTGCGGCGATGGCGTTCTCGAGCGTGTTCGTGCTGACCAACAGCCTGCGACTCCGCGGGTTCACGCCTCGGCGCTAGACCGGCAGCATTTTCGCGCAGCCCGCGAATCACCCCGGTCAGAGCTTGGCGCGGTCAGCGTCCACAACCGGCAGCGGCCCCGTCACGCTGAGTTCATCGGCCCAGCACTGCACGCCCGTCAGCTCGGGCAGCCGGTCCCTGGTGAACACAGGCTCCCTGCCCTCCCTGCGCTGCGCGGAGTAATCCTTAAGCAGCTTGAACGCGACACCCGAGAGCAGAGCAATCGCCACGAGGTTGACCAGGGCCATGATGCCCATGATGCCGTCGGCCGTGTTCCAAATGATGTCGGCAGACGAGATCGCCCCCACGAAGACGACCGCCACGACGAGTCCCCGGTAGATGGGCAGCACGCCCCGGGCTGTTGACAGGAATTCGATGTTCGATTCGCCGTAGTAGTAGTTGCCGAGGATCGAGCTGAAGGCCAACAAGAAGATGATCACGCTGAGTACCACGTTGGACCACTCGCCTAGATTGCCGACAACGGCCTGCTGGGTGAGCCCGATGCCCCTCGTCGCGTTCGCCAGATCGGGCGTCGACACCAGGATGATGAATGCCGTGATGGAACAGACCAGGAACGTGTCGAAATAGACGCCGAGCGTCTGCACCAGTCCCTGCTTCACGGGATGAGTCACGGCAGCGCTCGCACCGGCATTCGGCGCTGAACCCAGCCCGGCCTCATTGGAGAACATGCCCCGCTTCACCCCGGTCATGATGATCAGGCCGAGGGTGGCCCCCACGACCTCATTGAATCCGAATGCCTCGGTGAAAATCGAGGCGAAAACCGCTGGCAGCTGCTCGATGTTCAGGCCGACGATCACGAGCCCCAACAACAGGTAGAGCAGCGCCATCGCCGGCACCACCGCCTGAGTCACGCTCGCGATGCGCCGAAGACCGCCGAACACGACGAGACCCGTGAGCACCGAGAGCGAAATACCCACAACCCACGGAATCCAGCCGACCTCGCCGCCGAAGCTCGATGACACCGTTGCGCTGATGGTGTTGGCCTGCAGCGAACTGAAGGCGAAGGGAAAACAGACGATCAGGATGCCCGCGAACAGCATGCCCATCCACTTGGCCTTCAGCCCGTGCTGCATGTAATACGCGGGCCCGCCGCGAAACCCGCTGGGGTCTTTGACCTTATAGAGCTGGCCCAGGGTCGATTCGACAAAGCTCGATGCCCCTCCGACAAACGCCATGGTCCACATCCAGAACACGGCACCGGGGCCGCCAATCGCGATTGCGGTGCCGACCCCGGCGATGTTGCCGACGCCCACCCGGGATGCCGCGGAGATCGTGAACGCCTGAAACGCCGAAACCGACTGTGGTTTGCCGTCGGTGCCCAGCGGCGTGCGGTTGGTGAGGGTGCGAAACATCTCTGGGATCATGCGAAACTGCACGACGCCAGAGCGCACCGTGAAGTAGATGCCGAGCACCCCGAGCACGGGGAGCACCGCCCACGTCCAGAGCCCATCGCCGGCTACGAGAATGAAATCGTTGAGGGCATCCATTCGCCCAGTATGCGTCTGACCTCGGCTCGCGTCGAGGTGTATCGTCACCGGCGAGACAGGCAGGAGTAACCATGACAACGTCCAGTGATGTCGAACTCATTGCGGCCGGTGCCGCGGAATCCGGCGTAAGCATTGCCGTCGCCGAGTCGCTCACGAGCGGTCGTCTGGCAGCGCAGGTGGGGTCTGGGCGCGGGGCGTCTGAGTGGTTCGCCGGCGCCGTCGTGGCCTATCACGTGAGCACCAAACAGAAGCTTTTCGGGCTGCCCCCCGGCGTTGACCCCTGCTCGGCCGAGTGCGCCGAAATCCTCGCAACAGGGGTGCGTGACCTGCTCGAGGCCGACGTCGCTATCTCGACCACGGGCGTCGGCGGCCCCGACGAGCAAGACGGCCACCGGCCCGGAACCGTGTACGTGGGGTGGGCAACCGTCGCAGGGGCCGGGAGCGCCCTGTGCGAGTTCGATGGCAGTCCCGACGAGATTCTCGATCAGACCGTGGCCGAAGCTCTGCGCATCCTCGCGGCGATGCTCAGCTAACGGCCCGCCCGCCCGGCTGAATCCGGACGGGCGGGCGGCTGCTGGTCTCACTGCGTGGTGCGATCAACCCCTACAGCGGCTTGCCGCCGGTGACGGGCACGACCGCGCCAGAGACATACGATGCCTCGTCGCTTGCGAGGTAGACGTAAGCCCCCGCAAGTTCGGCAGGCTGACCGGCCCGGCCCAACGGCGTATCGGCACCGAACGCCGTGAGCTTGTCTTCGTCGAACTCCGTCGCAGGAATCAACGGGGTCCAGATGGGTCCCGGTGCAACGGCGTTGACGCGCACTCCCTCCGGCCCAAGCTGCTCGGCGAGCGCCTTGACGAACGCAACCTGCGCGGCCTTGGTCATGGCGTAATCGATGAGCTCGGGCGACGGGTTGAACGCTTGAATCGACGATGTGACGATGATCGAAGCCCCCGCCCCCAGATAGGGAATTGCCGCCCTGGCCGTGTAGACCAAGCCATACAGGTTCGTGCGAAAGACCCGGTCGAGCTCCTCGGTTTCGATCTCCTCGAGACCCTCACGGTTCTTCTGATAACCGGCGTTCAGAACCAGGATGTCGAGCCCGCCCAGTTCGGTCACGGTGTCGGCGACAATGTGGCCGGCGAACTCCTCATCCCGCACATCCCCGGCAAAGGCGACGCCGCGCCTGCCAGCGCGCTCGATGAGTTCCACGGTTGCTGCGGCATCCTCCGCCTCCTCAGGCAGGTGGACGATCGCAACATCCGCACCCTCTCGGGCATAGGCGATGGCCACCGCCCGCCCGATGCCGGAATCACCGCCGGTGATGAGCGCCCGGCGACCCGTGAGCCTGCCGTTGCCCCGATACGAGTCCTCCCCGTGGTCGGGCGTCGGGTTCGTCTCCCGGGTGTCGCCCGGCTGCTCCTGCGTCTGCGCCGGATACTCTCCCGAGTGGTGCTTCTCCCGAGGGTCCTGCGCTTCAGTTTCTGTTCCTACCTTGGTGGCCTCAGCCATTGTTCTCTACCTCCCCGCGCCACGCCCCCGTTTCTACAGAGCGCGACTCGATAAATTCCTTGAACTTCTTGAGGTCCTTCTTCACCGACCGGTCATCCACGCCGAGGGCTGCGCCCACCTTCTCCACGAAGCCCTCCGGCTGCCAGTCGAGCTGCACGGTCACGCGGCACGACGTGTCGGTGAGCTTGTGGAATGTCACGACCCCTGCGTGGTTGGCTTCGCCGCTAATGCTGTTCCAGGCGACGCGCTTGTCGGGGTCCTGCTCCGTGATTCTCGCGTCGAATTCCCGCACGACGCCGTCGATGTTCACGCGCCAGTGAAGCTGCACGTCGTCGAGCTGAGTAATGGATTCGACGAAGCTCAGAAACTCGGGAAAGTCCTCGAACTGAGTCCACTGGTTGTACGCCGTCGATACGGGCACATCGACATCAATTGATTCGGTAATCGTCTGCATGGCGTTCCTCCCTCTCCCGGCGCACAGAGCACCGAGTGATTGACAGTTCGGCCATCGTCACCCCAAACCCGAGCTCGATCTAGGGGTTGAAATGACACGAGGGCGCTTGTATGCCGGGCACCCGGAGCGCGCTATTGCGATTCGACAGCCGTCTCCCCGTGGGGAGCGCCGACCGGTTTGGACTCGCTCGAGCCCCGCTGCCGCAAGAAAATGGAGAGCGCGATCATCGACCCCACGGCCAGGAATTCCGACTGCCAGTTCTGAAGCGTTCGATTCCAGAAATCGGGGCTCACCACATACTCCGCCCACGTGAGGGCAGGCTCTCCGTGGTCCGCGTTTTCGGCGTTCATCACGATGCGGCCGGCGAGCGACTGCGCAAACCACGACAGCGCAAAGATCGCGCCCATCACGATCAGCAGCGAGTTGGAGAACAGCGCGAGCCGAAGGCCACGAACTTTCGCCCAGGGCGGCGAGTCGGCGTGAGCGTGGTCGCCCACCTTTTGCTCCGCATCAGTACCGACGCCCGCATCCCCCACCCGCTTCGACTCGGGCGATCCTCGCTGAACGAACCAGATCGTGGCCAGAATGAACAGAAAGAACTGCAGAAACTCGGACTGCCAGTTCTCGGCCACATCCACCACGAACTCCGACGATGTGACAAAGGACCCGAGGCCGATCGGGGCATGGCCGTGCTGAATCAGTCCTTCGTTCTGCTGAGCCAGACCGGCAAAGGCCTGGCCGACGAGCGCCCCAACAAAGAGGCATCCGAACAGGATGCTCAGACCGTTGTCGCGGAGAAATCGCACGGTCACCTGCCCATCAGGGGAATGGCGATCATGTACGCCAAGCCGCCGGCGATCACCGCAAGCCAGGCCCAGAAGACCGCACGCTCGCCGCCATAACTGCTCTGCACATCGGGCTCGTCGCTCATGGGGTCAGTATGCGCCCGAGTCCCCACAGCGTCGAGGGGCTTGCCTACGCCGCGGGCGGCACCGGCGCAGAGGCTGCGGGAACGCGTCGAGCGAACTCGGCCAAGGCATCGTCGGCAAGCTGAGCTCGCCACGACCAATACAGCTCGGACGATAGCGGAGAGGGCCAATCCTCACCCAGAAACTCGGGAGGCAATCGAGGGTCGACCCTGAGCAGCCCCAGCCAGTCGGCGACGAGCATTGTGCGAGCTGAGAGGGCGCTGCCCGCGGCCTCCATCGTGGAGAGGTCGCTCCACGCCTCAATGAATGCCTCGTGCTCCTCCCGAATTCGGTCGAGATCCCACGCGGCCGCAACGCTCGCATCCATCGAGTAGCCCGGCAGCTCCCTGGCGCGAAACGCGGTGAGCGCACCAGCGGGCAGCTCTGCGCGCAGGGGTGCAAGGACGGCATCGAGGTCAACCTCTCCCGGCGCCAGCCAAAGCCCATCGCGCAGGGGGGCGAACCTCTCCCAGGTGAGCGTCGACCTCAGCTGATGGCGCAGGGTGCGCTGATCCTCCGGAATCGTGAAGGTGACCATAGTCCAGCCCTCGCCGTGAGGGGTGAAGCTGTGCTGGCCACGCACCCGATCGGTGGCCTCGCGCAACACGGCCGCGCCCTCATCCGTCAACGCGAACATGATCTCGCGACCCTTGCGCTCGCGCGTCAAGATGCCGCGGGCGACAAGCCGATCGAGGGTCGCCCGTGTCGCCGAAGCGGCGATACCTGCACCATCAAGCACGTCGATGAGCACGCTCGCGCGCACCGGTTCAACGTTTTGCTCAAAAACGTAGTCACCAAAGAATGCCAGGATGAGCTGTTTCGGCTGTCGACTTCGCATTCCGATCCCCCTCACCCGTCGGAGCTGTGTGCGCTGCAGTAGCGCGGTGGTCGCGTGATCAGGAGGACGGCCGAACGGCTTGTCCTCGCTTCGCACGCTGAATCTGTTCATAAACGTAGGTGCGCAGCTCAGTGAATCGAGGCAGAGCCCGTGTGGTGATCTGGTCTCGTTCAGCCGGAAGATCGATGGCGAGGTCCTCTTGCACCCAGGTCGGTGACTTCGAGAGCACGACCACGCGTTCGCCAAGATACACGGACTCGTCGATGTCGTGCGTCACGAAGAGAATCGACATCCCGCGTTCCCGGTGCAGGCTGCGCACCAGATCCTCGAGGTCGGCGCGCGTCTGGGCGTCGACCGCGGCAAAGGGCTCATCCATGATGAGAACCTCGGGCTGGTAGGCAACGGCGCGGGCGATGGCCACGCGCTGCTGCATTCCGCCCGAGAGCTGCCAGGGAAAGCTGCCGCCGGCATGATCGAGACCGACGGCCACCAGAGCATCGTCAATGAGGGCATCCTTCTCCGCCCGCGACAGCTTCTTGTGGCGCAGGGGCAGTTCGACATTGCCTCGCACGGTGAGCCACGGGTAAAGACTGCGGCCATACTCCTGGAACACCAGCGCCATGTTGGCGGGCGGGCCGGAGACGATCTTGCCGTCCAGCTCAACCGTTCCGGCGCTCGGACGCAGCAGTCCAGCGATGCACTTGAGCAGCGTCGTCTTGCCGCAGCCGGATGGGCCGACAATGCAGACGAGCTCGCCCCGCTGCATCGTGAAGCTGATGTCACCGATCGCCTCGACGTTGCCCGTCGACGACTCGTAGACCTTGTTTAGGTGCTCGACCTTGAGCAGTGTCTCAGGCACGTTCGACCTCCTTGATTCCGTGGTACCAGCGCAGAACGCGCTTTTCGATGACGCTAAAGATGAGGGCGAGAAAGACGCCGATGAGCCCGAGGAGCACAATGCCGCTCCACATTTCTGCGATCAGATAGTTGCGTTGAAAATAGGTGATCTTGTAGCCGAGGCCCGACGACGAGACGAACATCTCCGAGATCACCATGAGGATGAGGGCCACCGAGAACGTCTGGCGAACGCCCGCCATGATGCGGGGGCTCGCCGCCGGGAGCACCAGGAACCGCAGGCGTTCCGCCCGGGTGAGCGAGAACGACTGTGCCGTCTCCTTCATCACGCTGTCGGTCGAGCGCACACCCTCGATCGTGTTGAGCAGCACGGGCCACACAGCACCGAAAACGATCACGAAGATCTTCATCGAATCGGTGAGACCCATGAGCAGCGTGAAGACCGGGATGAGAACAGGCGGCGGGATCGCGCGGAAGAA
>NZ_JBACFR010000015.1:0-9804 GCF_056262345.1 Homoserinimonas sp. | reverse complement strand
GGAGGGTCGGATGCCAAAGAACTTCGGCTCCCAGAGCACGAGGTCGGCGAGTTTTCCCACTTCGACCGACCCCACCTCTGAGTCGATGCCGTGCGCAACAGCGGGGTTGATCGTGTACTTGGCAACGTAGCGGCGCGCGCGTTCATTGTCGGCGGGCAGGGCGGTGGAGAGCGCTCCGCGGCGGGCCTTCATCACGTGGGCGACCTGCCAGGCCCGGGTGATGACCTCACCAATGCGCCCCATCGCTTGGGCGTCGGAGGAGACGATGGATAGCGCACCCATGTCGTGCAAGATGTCTTCGGCGGCAATGGTGGTGCCCCGAATGCGCGATTCCGCGAACGCGAGATCCTCCGGCACCGCCGGGTTGAGGTGGTGGCAGACCATCAGCATGTCCAGGTGCTCGGCGACCGTGTTGACGGTGTGGGGCAACGTGGGGTTGGTCGAGCCGGGAATGATGTGCGGCAACGAAGCGATGCTGAGGATATCGGGGGCGTGACCCCCTCCCGCGCCTTCCACATGAAACGCGTGGATCGAGCGTCCGTTGATCGCGCCAACGGTCGACTCAACGAATCCAGACTCGTTCAACGAGTCGGAGTGCAGGGCCACTTGCAGTCCGAACTCCTCTGCTGCCCGCAGTGCCGCATCGATCGCCGCAGGGGTTGAGCCCCAGTCCTCGTGCACCTTGTAACCCGCGGCTCCGGCGAGGGCTTGCTCCCGCAGGGCTTCTGCCGAGACGGTGTTGCCCTTGCCCAGCAGCAAAAAGTTCACCGGCAGGGCGTCGAGGGCGCGATGCATGGTCTGCAAGTGCCAGGCGCCTGGGGTCACCGTTGTCGCCTTTGATCCCTCTGAAGGGCCTGTGCCGCCGCCCACGATGGTGGTGATGCCCGTGGCGAGCGCCTCGTGAATCTGTGACGGCGAGAGCAGATGCACGTGGGAGTCGATCGCTCCGGCGGTGAGAATCTTGCCTTCGCCAGAGATCACATCGGTGGAGGGTCCGATCGCGAGGGCGGGGTGCACGCCATTGGCGATATCGGAGTTGCCGGAGCGCCCGAGCCCGACGATGCGTCCGTCGCGGATGCCAACATCGGCGCGCACGATTCCCCACCAATCGAGCACGATCACATTGGTGATCACCGTGTCGAGGGCGCCATCGGCGCGGCTGGTCGTCCCCTGCGCCATCGACTCCCGAATGGACTTGCCGCCGCCAAAGACGGCTTCCTCACCCCCGGCGGTCAGGTCGTGCTCAATCTCGATCCAGAGGTCGGTGTCCCCCAGGCGCACCTGGTCACCTTGCGTGGGGCCGTAAAGGGAGGCGTAGACATCGCGGGGGATCTCAACCATCGAGTGATTCCTTGTTCTGGTTGCCGAGTTGGAGGCCGGGAACCCGACGGTTGCCGAGCAAGGCCACGACGGCGAGTTCGCGGGAGGCACCGGGCTCAAAGCGTTGGGAGGTTCCCGAGGGAATATCGAGCCGAAAGCCGTGTGCCGCGGCGCGGTCGAACTGCAGCCCCGCGTTGGCGTCGGGCAAATGGAGGTGGGAGCCAATCTGAATGGGGCGGTCCCCCGTGTTGAGAAAGACGAGGGTGAGCCGCTGTTCGGGGGTGCGATCGCCGTTGAGCACAATGGTGCCGGGGCGCACCCGAATAGCGCCGGGGCCGGACGAGTTGTGGCCTGCCATTGGTCACTCCCTCTAAATAATCGGTGCGTGCACGGTGACGAGTTTGCGCCCGTCGGGGAATGTCGCTTCGACCTGAACGTCGGAGAGCATTTCTGCAACGCCCTCCATCACCTGGTCGCGGCTGAGCACGGTTCGCCCCTCCACCATGAGATCGGCGACGGCGCGTCCCTCGCGGGCGCGCTCGATGACCCAGGTGCTGAGCAGGGCGACCGTCTCCGGGTAGTTGAGTTTGACGCCGCGCTCAAGCCGATCCCGCGCGACCATCCCCGCTACGGCCAGAAGAAGCTTCTCGTTATCCGCTGGCGTCAAGTGCACGCTGTCCCCTCTCACGTCACTAATGCTGGTTCACTGCCATTGATCCGAGACCCACGGCGGAGGCTGGATGTCAGGAGTCTGCCATAACCCGGAGGGTCGCAAAGCGCTTCACCCGTTGAGGATTCCGCCGCTTATCCGCTAGTCCGCCGTGTTTAAAGGCATCGAGCCTCCGAGCGCGGAGGAACTGTTTACTAGCGCGATACATTCCGGAAATGGCAGGGCAATGCCAGGCGCCCAGGGTGAACACATCCACAGCAGTCGGCAGTGTTCTGGCAGATACCGCCCTCAGACTCGCACCGAATCACATCGAATGGAGTTCTACATGCTCATAACCAGCAGAGGGCGCACCAAGACGCTCCTGGCCGCAGGGGCGCTCGCAGCGACCGCAGCACTAGTACTCTCTGGATGCGGCGCCCGGGTGGGCAACACGACGGAGTCCGCTTCGCCGGCCGCCGCCAGTTGCATCGACACCTCCGGCGACACGATCAAGCTCGGCTTTCTCAACTCCCTCACCGGGGGCATGGCCATCTCCGAGAAGACGGTCTCCAACGTGCTCCATATGGCGGCAGACGAGATCAACGCCGACGGCGGAATCCTCGGCAAGCAGATCGAATATGTCCAAGAAGATGGGGCAACCGACTGGCCGACCTTTGCCGAGAAGTCGGAGAAGCTCCTCACCCAGGACTGTGTCGCCGCGATCTTCGGCGGCTGGACCTCCTCGTCCCGCAAGGCCGTCAAGCCGGTGGTCGAGAAGCACAACGGCCTCTTCTTCTACCCGGTGCAGTACGAGGGTCTCGAGGCATCGCCCAACATCTACTACACCGGCGCAACCACCAATCAGCAGATCATTCCTGCGATGGACTTTCTCGCATCCCAGGGTGTGAAGACGCTCTTCTTGGCGGGCTCCGACTACGTATTCCCCCGTACCGCTAACGCCATCATCAAGCTGTATGCGGCCGAGCTGGGCATCGAGATTGTCGGCGAGGAATACGTGCCGCTCGACAAGGATGACTGGACGACTCAGGTGGCGAAGATCGCAGCGGCCAAGCCCGACTTCATCTTCAACACGATCAATGGCTCGTCGAACGTTGGCTTCGTCAAGGCGTACTACGACGCAGGTCTCACGCCGGACACGACCCCGATCATCTCGGTGTCGATCGCCGAAGAAGAGGCCCCGGCCATGGGTCACGAGGTCACGGGCAACTTCGCCTCATGGAACTACTTCCAGTCGCTTCAGACCCCCGACAACGCCAAGTTCATCGACTCGTGGAAGGCCTACCCCGGCAGCAGCGGGGTGACCTCTGACCCGATGGAGGCCGCCTACATCTCGATGTACCTCTACAAGGCCCTGGTCGAGAAGGCCGGTTCGTTTGAGGTCGACGATGTGAACGCTGCCGCAGCAGCCGGAGGGGTCACCTTCGCCGCACCGGAGGGCACGGTGACGCTGAATGGCGAGAACCACCACATCTCCAAGCCTGGCCACATCGGCAAGATCAACGCACAGAACCAGTTCGACATCGTCTGGGCGTCGGACGGTGTGATCGAGCCCGACCCCTACCTGGAGCAGTACGACTGGTTCCCTGCGGATGTCCGCAAGGCCCTTGTAGCTGCAGCCGGCTAGGTCGCAATCACGGCGCGCGGGGTTCTATGCCAATGGCATGGGGCCCCGCGCACCACATCCGCATCCAGAAATCTCCCCCGCACAGAGAGTGACCGCACGTGGAAGCACTCATACCGCCGCTATTGAACGGAACAGCGCAAGGCGCGCTGCTACTGCTCGCGGCACTCGGACTCACCCTCACCTTCGGCCAGATGGGGGTGATCAACATGGCGCATGGCGAATTCCTCATGGCCGGCGCCTTCATCGCCTACCTGACCCAGCAGGTCATTTCATTCACTGATCTCTCGATCCCGTTGGCTCTGCCGCTCGCGTTTCTTGGCGCCGGACTCCTGGGCCTCTTATTAGAAGTCAGCATCCTTCAGTGGATGTATCGCAGACCACTCGATACCCTTCTCGTCACCGTCGGTGTGAGCTTGATCCTTCAGCAGGCCGCGCTTCAGATCTTCCCCGCGCAGGGAGTGCCTGTTGAGAAGCCGAGCTGGCTCAACGGTCAGCTCGCCGTTCTCGGCTACAACTGGCCCCTCCGACAGGTGTTCACCATCGTGCTCGCCGCCCTCTGCGTGGCCGCGTTGTTTGCCTGGCTCAAATACACCTCCTTCGGCCGCCGTATCCGTGCAACCGTGCAGAACCGTGATCTTGCAGAGACCAGCGGCGTGCCAACTCGCGCCGTCGACCGCATCACCTTCTTCGTCGGGTCCGGCCTGGCCGGGGTTGCCGGTGTGGCGGCAGCCCTCATCGGCGGAACGAACTCGCAGATGGGGGCGCAATACATCATCCCGGCCTTTCTCGTCGTCGTTGCGGGTGGCATCGGCCAGATCAAGGGCACGGTGATCGCCGCATGGGTCGTGGGTGTCGGGATGGCGTTCTTCGCCGACTGGACGACGGGAAGCCTCGCCCAGGTGCTCGCATTCGTGCTCGTCGTCGTTTTCTTGCAGTTCCGCCCACAGGGGCTCTTCACCGTGCGCACCAGGGGGTTGGCATGACAAAACTGAGACCGTGGCTGCCTCTCATCGGCATCGGGGTGTTCGCCACCCTCCTCCTGGTCATCGCCCCGCTGACGCTCAATGCGCACTGGATCAACAACCTCGGCAAGTACTGCGCATTGGCGATCGCCGCGGTCGGCATCGGCCTGGCCTGGGGTCGGGGCGGAATGCTCGTCATGGGCCAGGGCGTCTTCTTCGGGCTGGGTGCCTATGCCATGGCGATGCACCTCACCCTCGAGACGGCTGGCCCAGACAGCCTCCCCACGTTCATGATCCTGTATGACCCGCTGGCGGGCCTCCCGGCCTTCTGGGAGCCGTTCCGCAGTGAGGCGTTCACAGTGCTCGCCATCCTGATCCTGCCCGTGATCGTGGCGTCTATTCTCGGCTATGCGCTATTCAAGCGCCGGGTTAAGGGGGCGTATTTCGCGATCCTCACGCAGGCGCTCGCCGTGGCTATGGCCGTGCTGATCAGTTCGACGATCCGCGAAACCGGCGGCGACACCGGGCTGAGCGACTTCAAGTATTTCTTTGGCTTCGTCCTCAACGACGAAGACAACAAGCTCATGGTCTACCTCATCGCGGCTGCGTTGCTCATCGTGTGCCTAGTGGTGGTCTGGCAGCTCAACCGAAGCCGCTTCGGTGAGCTACTCATCGCCACGCGTGACGCCGAGGAACGTGTGCGCTTTCTCGGCTACGACCCCGCCAACATCAAGCTGGTTGCCTTCGTGATCGCGGCCGTCATGGCCAGCATCGCTGGGGCCATGTTTGTGCCACTCGCCGGCATCATCACACCGCAAGAGATCGGAGCCTCCGCCTCCATCCTGATGATTGCGGGTGTGGCGCTGGGCGGGCGGGCCTCGCTCTTCGGCCCGGCCCTGGGGGCGATGGCAGTGGGATGGGGGCAGTCCAGCCTCGGTTCAAGCTGGCCCAGTGGATGGATCTACATCCTCGGAATGGTCTTCATCTTGGTAACCGTCTTCGTTCCCATGGGGTTGTCGTCGATCTTCAGCAAGGTCAGTGGTCTGGTGTGGCGACCACGCGCAGCGGCACCCGCGGTATCGGCGCCATACCCGAAAAGGACGGAGTAAGAAAATGACTGCTGCACAGGAATCCCTGGTTGTAACCAATCTGCGCGTCGAGTTCGATGGGTTCGTTGCCGTCGACGGAGTCTCGTTCGATGCCCACCCCGGCGAAGTTCGGTTTCTCATCGGGCCTAATGGCGCTGGCAAGACAACCTGCATCGACGCCATCACCGGGCTGTCCAAGGGAACAGGGTCGGCCACGCTCGGCGCTCAAGAACTCTTGGGAAAGCCGGCCCATAAGACGGTGCGACTCGGGGTCGGACGCACCTTTCAGACCGCGAGCGTTTTCGAAGAGCTCACGGTCATGCAGAACCTTGACATCGCCGCTGGCCTGCACCGGTCGTCACTCTCGCTGCTGCGGGCCCGCCGGGGACGTGATTCAGCGATCGAAACGGCGCTCGCCGAGACGGGACTCAGCCATGAACTGGCGACTCCTGCCGGCATCCTGTCGCACGGTCAGAAGCAGTGGCTAGAGATTGCGATGTTGTTGGTGCAAGACGCAAAAGTGCTGTTACTTGACGAGCCGGTCGCCGGCATGAGTCTCGACGAGCGCACCGCCACCGGCGAGCTTTTGGGGCGCATCGCCGCCAATCGTGTCGTGCTTGTCGTAGAGCACGACATGGATTTCATGCGCCGGTTTGCGACGAGAGTGACGGTGTTGCACCAGGGCAAAGTGCTCAGCGAAGGGTCTGTCGCTGAGGTGCAGGCTGACCCCCGTGTGCAGGCCGTGTACCTCGGCACCGCGGGCGCAGAGCCTCTCGCGACCATGGGAATGTGAGGACTTCGGATGCTTGAAATGATCGACATCGACGCTGGCTACGGCCAGACCAGTGTGCTCCAGGGTGTTTCGATTCCCAGCTCGCCCAAGGTTGTCGCCGTGCTCGGCCACAACGGCGCAGGCAAGACCACGCTGCTCCGCGCCGCGATTGGCCTCATCCGTCCGACGCGCGGAATCGTGATGTTCGACGGCGACGATGTCACACACCTGGCGCCCAACCGGCGGGTCAAACGGGGGATGGCCTATGTCGCACAGGGGCAGCAATCGTTCGGTCAGCTGACCACGATGGAGAACCTCCAGCTCGTCGCTGACGGCAGGCGCAACGGCAAAGAGAAGATCGCCGAAATGCTTGAGCGTTTTCCGGCTCTTCGGCAGTTCGCCACCCGCAAGGCGGGGCTGCTCTCTGGTGGCCAGCGTCAGCAGCTGGCTATCGCCAGGGCGCTGATCACCGAGCCGAAGCTGCTGATTCTGGATGAACCGACCGAGGGCATCCAGCCCACCATCGTCGCCGAGATTGAGGCCACCATCATCGGGCTAGCCCAGGATGGGCTCAGCGTTTTGCTGGTCGAACAGCACATTGGCTTCGCCCTGGAGGCTGCGGAGAAGTATGTCGTGCTCGCATCGGGACGGGTGACACAGTCGGGAGAAGGCGGCACGGTGGCGATGAGCGCCGTCCACGACGCAATGGTGATCTGACCGTGAACGAATCGCTCCCGAAACGCGCGCGAAACACAGCATTGGAAGAATCGTCACATCGCGGATGAGCTTGGGGGTGACGACGAGTGGCCCGAGCCGACGACGCGCGCGCGGCCGCCGAGGACAGTCTCGAGGATTACGCATTCCGCTACGTTCCCCGGTCGTTCCGACGGTGGAGCGCGCTATCGATCGGCGGCACAGCGCTCGGGTCGATCGCCTTTCTCGCCGACTTTTCAATCGGGGCGAGCATCGGGCTCCAGCACGGCACCGCCAACGCGGCACTCGGAATCTTGCTGGCCTCCGTCATCATCTTTGCCGTCGGCGTGCCGGTAGCGTTCTACGCTGCGCGCTACAACCTCGACCTTGATCTCATTGCGCGCGGGTCTGGCTTCGGCTACTACGGCTCCATCATCACCACGGTCATCTTCGCCGGATTCACCTGCATCTTCTTCGCCCTTGAGGGGGCGATCATGGCGCAGGGGCTGCAGGCCGCCACCGGCATGCCGCTTGCCGCCGGGTACCTCGTATCGACCGTGGTCGTCATCCCCATTGTCATCTTTGGGATGCGGGCGCTGGAACGCTTGCAGTACTGGACAACCCCGCTCTGGCTCGCACTCGCGCTACTGCCGCTGATCTGGATCGTCTTCACGCAGCCCGACACGGTCACCGACTTTCTCGGATTCCCCGGCGCAGACGGCGGCACGGTGCGCTTCAGCGCGATTGTCGCGAGCGCGTCGGTCTGCTTCGCGCTAACGCCTCAGCTGGCGGAGCAAATCGACTACATCCGCATCATGCCGCCGCGAATCGCATCGAACCGCAGGTCGTGGTGGGCGTCGTTTCTCTTTAGCGGCCCCGGTTGGGTGCTTTTCAGCGGCACCAAGCAGCTCATCGGTGTCTTTCTCGCCGTCTACCTGGTGACGAAGGTCGATCCCACGATCGGGGATAAGGCCGTCGAGCCGGTCAAACAGTTTCTCGGAATGTACCAATCGCTATTGCCGGATTGGATCGCTCTCTGCCTTGCCCTCATCCTGATCGTCGTCGCGCAGGTCAAGATCAATGTCACGAATGCCTATTCGGGCTCGCTCGCCTGGTCGAACGTTTACACGAGGGTTCGCAAGCGCTACCCCGGTCGCGCCGTGTTCGTGGCCTTCAACCTGGCCATCGCTCTGGCGCTCATGCTCATGGACGTGTTCAGCCTGATCTCGTTCGTGCTCAGCCTGTATGCGAACGTGGTGATGGCGTGGCTGGTCACTATCTCGGCCGATATCGCCATCAACAAATATCTGCTCAAACTCTCGCCCCTCTTTCCCGAGTTTCGGAGAGGGATGCTGCACAACTGGAACCCCGTGGGGCTAACCTCTGTGGGGCTGGCGTCCCTGTTGTCTCTGGCCTGCTTCGCTGGCCTTTTTGGGCCGGATCTGCGGCCATTCTCCGTGCTTATCGCGATCGGCGTCGCCCTCGTGCTGACTCCCCTGATGGCCATCCTCACTCGCGGCCGGTATTACCTTCGGCGCCACAGCGACGGAATCCCCTCCCCCATTCTCGATAGCGAGGGCAACCCTTCCGGGGAACGGCTGCGGTGCCACGTCACCGGCTACATGTTTGAGCGGCCCGATATGATGGTCTCGGCCGAACGGGGGCCGCACGGAGAGATTCAATTCATTTCGTCGCTCGCTCTGTCGCTCGATCGCTCCGGCCGTTATGTGCTTCCGCCAGAGCCTGGCGAGTTACCCGGAGTCGGGATACGGAAGTAGGAGGAGGCGTGGTGGAAAAGCCGGTTGATACCGAGGCGGCGATCCTCGAAAGCGCGGTCGCCCTCCTGCGAGAGCGCACGTTCGAGGACATCTCCTATCTGGATCTCGCCGAGGCCGCTGCGGTTTCTGAGCGCACGATCTACCGTCGTTTTCCCACCCGGTCCCACCTGCTGGAGGCGCTGGCCCAGTGGATCGAGTCCCACCAGTTTCCACTCCCCCAGATTCGCACGCCAGAGGAGTTTCGCACTGCTGTCCGCGAGCGATTCCGAGCCTATGAGAGGGCGCCCGGCTGCGCCTTCGTGGCGGCGCGCGGCGCCTCGCTCTCCCCCACCGCAGGGTCTGAGCCGACTCCGCTCGCTCGGGTAGTTTTTGCCGTGCTCACCACCGCAGCACCGACTCTCAACAGCCGAGATACTCAGCGCATAGCGGCGACCGCACAGTACTTCGCCTCCCCGATCTTTTGGGCTCGGATGCGCACCGGGTTCGACATGAACGCTGATGAGACGTTCGAGGCATTTGACCGGGCCATGAGCCGGGCCATGGCGATAGTGCCCCAGGTCAGTTGGGCTTCGTAATGGCCGATGCCAGCTCCGCTCCGGAGCTCTCTCCCACCCAGGTGGCGATACTCACTGCCTACTGTGAGCTGATTGAGGAGGTGGGCACCGACGATGTTTCGTTCCGCCTCATCGCCCTGCGCGCGGGCGTCGGGGAACGAACCGTCTTTCGGTATTACCCCACCCGCGTCGACCTACTCCTGGCGACCTCGGCGTGGATCGAGCGCACCATTTTCACCCGGCAGGAGTCGGACTCCATCTTTGACGTGCCCCTCGCGATCCATGAGGCGATGGAGGCTTACGACCGCCGCCCGGAACTTGCACACGTCGTGGCCGAAACAGC
>NZ_JBACFR010000014.1:0-4288 GCF_056262345.1 Homoserinimonas sp. | reverse complement strand
CAACTCCTTGGCCCACAGAACGACATGGCTACGACCCGACTTCCCGGCGGAGGGCCCGAACAGGGTGAAGCATCCGGGGCGTTCGCGGCGTGGTCGGGAGTGCAGATGCCTGCGTCGCTGCGCCGCGCTGGTGAGAGCCTGCAGCACCCCAGCGACGCTGGCGCTGCCGTTGGTCGCGCGATGGCTGACGCCACCCATGGCACGCGCCACCGCTTCGAGGAGGCCTCTGAGGCCGTCGAGCGCAAGGTGTTCGATCCGATTCGCAAGAAGCTCAAGAAAGACTAAACGCGGCCCTCTCGCCCGCGTGCTTCCGCAGTTTGGCCCGCGTGCTTCCGCAGTTTCGCGCGCCAATTTCTGAGTGTCCGGCGTGCCGTTGCTTCGATCGCACTGAAGATGTGGACAATGCGTCACTTCTACCCCTAAAGTAGCGTTTCAGCACTTCAGTAACACCCGTATCAAGTGCGCGTACATAAGGACAGCCCAATGGCAAGCGATCTATCTGATGTGAAGTTTTTGACGGTCGCCGAGGTTGCGGACATGATGCGCGTCTCCAAGATGACCGTCTATCGACTGGTGCATTCCGGGGAGCTTCCCGCCATCCGATTCGGCCGATCCTTTCGCGTTCCGGAGTCGGCAGTAGAGGCAGCTGTGCAGTCCCACATCGCGGACGTCGGCTGACCCCCACAAACATCGGTTACACTGTCGAGAGGCAATAATATTTTTCCGCGGTTCTGAACGGACCCGGTCGTCTGTTCAAGAATCAGTGAGGTTTTCATGGGCTCTGTAATCAAGAAGCGCCGTAAGCGTATGGCTAAGAAGAAGCACCGCAAGTTGCTTCGTAAGACTCGTCACCAGCGCCGCAACAAGAAGTAGCGCACGACACGAAAACGCCAGACCTTCGGGTCTGGCGTTTTTTGTGTCGTTTTTTGCGCCGGGGGAGCGTCTGGGCGCTAGTTGGCCTCGCGGCGGAGGCGGCGACGAGCCGCGCGGATGCTCTTCTTGTTGAGGTTCATAATCGACCAGCCGTGAGTGACCGCATGGCGAAGAAGCACCGAGTCGGGATTCACCACAACCCTGTGACCCGCCAGTTCCAGCAGGGGCAGGTCGTTGCGCGAATCGGAATAGGCCCAGCACTCCGAAAGCGCAGAGCCGATGCGTTCGGCAAGCCCGCGGGCGGCATCCGCCTTGAGCGGGCCGTGCAACATATGGCCGATGAGGTTGCCCGTGTAACGGCCATCGGAGGTTTCGAGCTCCGTGCCGATGGCTCCCGTGAGACCCAGCCTGCGCGCTATCACGTTGGCAACAACAGAGGGGGTCGCCGTCACGAGCCATACCTGATGCCCCATGGCGATGTGCTCGCGGGCAAGACCAACACTCTCGGGCCAGAGACGCGGCTGGATTTTGGTGTCGAAGATCTCTTCTGCGAGCTGCTCGACCTCCGACTGGGGGATGCCCACGGCAAGCCCTAGGGCCTTCTCGCGCACGATCTCGAGGTGGCGCAGATTCTCGCCCACGGCCACGAAACGGGCCTGGGTCCAGGCGAATCGCAGCAGATCCCGCAGCGTCACATAGCCGCGTCGGTAGGCACCGCCGCCCACGTGATAAACGCTCGCGCCACGCATGAGCGTGTTGTCGACATCAAAAAACGCAATGACAGGACCGCCGCCCCCTGCGTCGTCGTTGCTCGCATTCATCGCGCCCATGCTAGCGGGCCACGGCCCGAGAGGGTCAAAGTCTGCTCAGACGGGCACCCCCGTAACATGGGGGTATGCCCGCCCTCACGCTGCTGACCCGCCCCGGATGCCACTTGTGTGACGACGCCAGGGATGTTGTGAGTGCTGTTATCGAGGAGCTGGGCGGCGAAGCATCCGCTGGGCCCATAACGCTCGAGGAACGCTCGATCGTGGACGACGCCGAGCTGCTCGCCCGTTATTCAGAGGAGATTCCGGTGCTGCTGATTGACGGCCGCGTGCACAACATGTGGCGCATCGACGCCGAGCGGCTGCGGTCGGCTTTAACGACCGCAGCGCCCTAATCGGTTAGTCCTTCTTGGCCGCTGCTTCTGCCTCGGCGCGCGACTCGTACACGGGCTCATCGAGCACGAAGGTGAGGGTCTCGTTGGGGGCGACGAGAAGCAGGTCGGTCGGCTCCTCGGCGGCCTCAAAGTCGTCTGCCGTGAGGGGCTCGTCGTTGAGGTGAACGGTCACGAGGCCGCTGCCGGTCTCAAGAGCGTCGATCTCGAACGCGGGAAGCGGCTTGCCCGCCTTCTGCAGCAGCTCTCCGACGAGGGCTCCGATGCCGCCGGCACGAGAAAGCAGGGCCTTCTCGTCGGAGACCGTGTAGTCGTAGCGGGTGCGCACCGTGAAGGTGAGCTCGTCGGCGCCAGAAGCCTCATCGGGCTCTTCGGCCTCGTCATAGAGGTCATCAAGGGCGTCGCCGTACTCGCCAACGGCCTCCCACAGGCGACGGTCGACCTCTTCGGCCTCGTCGTCGCTTCCGGTGCCGCCAGCGACCAGGTCGATGTGCGTGCGCAGGATCTCGAGCAGCGCCTCCCCGGCTTCGATTGCGGACTGACGGGAGGGGACAGATTCATTGCTCATATCCGCCACGGTACCAGCCACTGCGGGGCAGTGAGGAGCCGTGCGGATGAGCGCAATTCAGCAACCTCGCAGAAACGGCCCGTAACCTCGACGGGTTTAGCCCGGGCCCGTTGAGCCACCCCATCGTCAACACCCCCGTTATGACCCGAAACTTTCGCCCCAGTACTGCGCGACGCCGCGCAGAAGTGGCGCGCCCCGGTGCAAAAACGTGGATCGCCGTCTCCGCCGCAGCATTGGCTGTGGTCACTCTCGTCGCCACACTCCCAGCCCACCTCGCCGAATCGACTACGGTCGCCAAGGATCAGGCCCAGAGCCTCGACATCGTCGATTCTGCGGTGCTGTCGGTCACGGCCCGCGACAGCTATACGGCATCCGCCCCCAACGCCGAGACGTACATTGCGGGCGGAACAAACCGTGACTGGGCCGCGCTCGTGCTCTTTTATGGCGAATGGCCCGTCACCGACGAGAACGTGACCGTGATCATGCGGTGGATGCGGCAAGAGAATTATGTGAAGTCCTGGTGGAACCGCAACAACCCCCTCAACAACGGCTGGGGTTCCGGCGGAGGAGGGGGCACCGGCTCATATGCCAGCCTGCGGGACGCAGCGCTCAATGCCGCCGAAGCGCTGCACACCCTTCCCGGCTATGCCGGCATCCGAGAGTCCTTCGCGGCATCGGCCCCCACGGCGACAACCGAGGCCGCCATCTGGGCCTCACCGTGGGCAAGTGGGCACTACAACAATGGCGCGCACTGGCACTACAGCGACGTCGAGATCATCGCAGCGCCAGCATCCGCCTGGTAGAGAGAGCCGGTTTTAGCCGAACAGCCCCACAAGTTCGGTTGAGGGGATCATGACATCGCCGTAGGTGTTGATGAACTCGGCTGGCACACCGGCCTCAAGCGCTGAGGCGCTGAGATCGAGATAATCGCCTTCGAACGTGTACCCCTCGATAATCCAGTCCTCGATGGACTGAAGATCGGGGTGCTGCGCGGCGACCTCAAGAAGCGCGCGGTATTCGTCAGCGGGCAGGGACGCGGCGTCGGCCGCGACGAAGATCACGACAACTCCCTCGCCGTAGTAGGCGTCGAACTGGATCTCATCAGCGCTGGGCGCGGCGGCAGCGAACGCGGCGGAAGCGAGTTCGTATTCGCCGGGCGAGAGCTCGGTCTCGGTCTCTGTCGTGCCCGAGCTGCTCCCCTCCGCGAACTGCTCGAGGAGGCGGGGCGACTCCGCGATTGCCGCAGTGAACCCGGTCAGCAACAGCGTAATGACGAAGAAGGTGATGATCGATCCGACGATTCCGAGGGCGCCGGTAATTAGTCCGGCGATTGACATGCCCTTGGACTGACGCTTGACCAGCGCGATGATGCCGAGAACCACAGCGGCGATTCCGCAGGCGATCGAGAGCCAGAAGAACACGACCGTGACCAGCGACACGATGCCGGTGACGAGGGCTGCGATGGCCAGGCCCTTGGCGGAGGACGGCGCGGGTGCCGGTGCTGCGCTGTAGGGGCTGGTCGTGAACGCGGCGGGAGCCTCGGGCACTGCTGGCGGTGTGAAGTCAGACATAGCAACTCTTTCGTCGGTGAACTGTGGCCGTGGTGCAGCGGAGGGGTCCTGAATGCGCAATCCGCCGTCGCGGGCGAGCGCATTCAGGACCCCTCAGCGGAGAAGTAGTCCGACCCT
>NZ_JBACFR010000013.1:0-7700 GCF_056262345.1 Homoserinimonas sp. | reverse complement strand
GGCTCGACCGCCGCCACCGCGGGTTGGACGGGCTGCGCTGCCGCAGGAACCGCTACTCCCGCGATCGCAGCGATCAACAGCGCTCCGGTGGTTGCCGCGAGACGAGTGCGCAGAGTTTTGACGGCGTGCACGCCGTGGAGGCGCCGTTGAAGAGCAGGAGCGAGCTGCGGGGGCGCGACTCCGCGGTGACGTGCTGCGGCCTTTTCTTCCGCTGGCGGCGCGGAGGACGCAGCGGGCACAGTGGGATTGAGGGGCACGGGTAAGCAGTCCTTAAGATTGTCGAAACCGGGCTTTCGGGTGCCGCGGCGATCGAACAAGCCAACCCGACGAACCTCCGTGAAACCTGAGTAGCTCCCAGACTTCCGTCGAAATAGGTTGTCGCAACAAATTTTTTGGCCAATCGGGAATGCTTCCGCAGTCGATGCAGTTGCATGAATTCATGACTACATCAACATCTCTGCACCCCCAGTACATCGTCGGCACGTGGGCAATCGACCCCACCCACTCGACCATCGCCTTCAGCGTCAAGCACCTGATGATTAGCAAGGTCCGTGGCACGTTCGACACTTTCTCTGGCACGATCACCACCGCCGAGAACCCGGCAGAGAGCACCATCGAAGCCTCGATCGACGTTGCGTCGGTCAACACCAACCAGGCCGACCGCGACAACCACCTGCGCACGGGTGACTTTTTCAAGACCGACGAGTTCCCCACCGCTGAGTTCCGCTCCACGAGCATCACGTTCGATGGCGACGACTTCACGGCAATCGGCGACCTGACCCTTCGCGGCGTCACCAAGCCCATCACCCTCACGGGCGAGTTCGGCGGAATCACGACCGACGCATACGGCCAGACCAAGGCGGCGGCCAGCGCCACCACCAAGATCAACCGCCACGACTTCGGTGTCTCGTGGAACGCCGCGCTTGAGGCCGGCGGAGTGACCCTCGGAGACGACATCACTCTCACGCTCGACCTGCAGGTTGCGCTCGCGAAGTAACACCCCCAGCACGAAACCTTCGGGCCTCCGCAATCGCGGGGGCCCGTTGTTCGTTATGCGGGGAGCCTTCCGCTGCACACACAGAGCTCTATCGAGAGCTAGGGATGCTGCTGCGGCTCCTTATTGGCGTGTGCCTGCGGTTCAAGCTGAAACGTCGAGTGCTCCACGTCGAAGTGGTCGGCAAGGCACTCGTTGAGAGCGCCGAGCAGCGCTGAGGCTTGCTCCCCCGACGAAAAAACAGAGTCTTCGACCACCACGTGGGCAGAAAAGACGTTCTGCCCTGGCGTGACGGACCACACGTGTACATCGTGCACGTCAACAACGCCGGGCTTGGAGAGCACATGCTCGCGAATGAGAGCAACGTCTGTGCCCCGAGGCACGCCCTGACTCAAAACGGCAACAACGTCGCGCAGAAGCGAGAACACGCGAGGCAGGATGAGTACGGCAATCACGAGTGAGGCGATTGCATCGGCGAGTTCGAAGCCCGTCGCGAGGATGATGATCGCCGAGATGATGACGACGACAGACCCCACCAGGTCGCCGAAGACCTCAAGATAGGCGGCCCGCATGTTGATGGTCGACCGTGCTCCCCCGCGCAGCACGAGCAGCGCGGCAGCGTTCGCGAGCGCACCAATCGCGGCCACGATCAGCATGGGAGCGCCCTGTACCGCCGACGGATGCGGCTCAACGAACCGCGATACCGCCTCGACGAGAACGTAGACGACAACCGCGGTGAGGATAACCGCGTTGAGGAACGCGGCAAAGACCTCAACTCGGCGGTGGCCAAATGTGCGACGGGCACTTGCCGGACGGGCGGCGATGACCGTGGCAATGAGGGCGATGACCAGGCCGGTCAGGTCTGAGAACATATGGCCGGCATCCGCCAGCAGCGAGAGCGACCCTGAGAGCCATGCCCCGATCGCTTCGACAACAAGAACAACCGCAACGATGACGATGGCAATGACCAACCGTCGGCGATCGGTTATTCCGGTGCCGTGACTGTGGTCGTGATTGTGGTGCGTCATCGTCATCACTCTAGGACGATCGAGCCACCTTCTTTTCCTTCTTCGGCGCAGACCCCTTGGCGCTGCCCTTAGCGCTGTTCTTGGCACTGCTCGTGGAGCCGGCTTTGGAGCCGGCTTTGGAACCGCTCTTTGCTCCTGCCCCGCCGGACCTGCTGCGTTCAACGCTTCGGCGCAGCGCCTCCATGAGGTCGATGACCTCCCCGCCTTCTCCCTCGCCCCGCTTGCCGAAGGTGGCCTCCGAATCGAACGCGTCACCCTCCTTGAGCTTGGCGTCGATCAGCTCGCGGAGCTGCGCCTGATACTCGTCAGTGAACTTTGACGGGTCGAAATCGGACTCGAACGACTCCACCAACGCAGCCGACATTTCGAGCTCCTTGGGCGAGATTCGAACCGGCTTATCCAGGGATGGGAACGTCGCCGTGCGAACTTCGTCGTCCCACAGCAGCGACTGGAGAATGAGCACATCGCCGCGCACCCGCAGAGCCCCGAGCCTGCTCTTTTGCCGAAGCGCGAACTGCACGATCGCGGTGCGCTCGGTCTGCTCCAGGGTGCGGCGGAGCAGGGCATACGCCTTGGTTGACGACGAATCCGGCTCGAGAAAATAGGTGCGCTCAAACATGATCGGGTCGATCTGTTCGGTCGGCACAAACTCGACGACGTCGATCTCCCTGCTTTTCTCCACGGGAAGCGCGGCAAAGTCTTCGTCGTTCAGCACGACAGTCTGCTCGCCGTCGTCGAACGCCTTATCGATATCGGCGTAGTCCACGACCTCGCCACAGATCTCGCACCGGCGCTGATACCGAATCCGCCCGCCGTCGGCCGCGTGCACCTGGTGCAATGGGATGTCGTGGTCTTCGGTTGCCGCATATACCTTGACGGGCACGTTAACGAGCCCAAAGGCGATCGCACCCTTCCAAATGGCTCTCATGCGGCCCATTCTCGACCGTTTGCCGAGCATCCGTGACCTTTCGCAGGCAACGCCAAGCTGACCCCGTGCCGTGCTTCTCTCTGCTGCGATGGCCCGATAGCCTCGGGTCATGACCGACCGCCGCGACCCTGCCCCGCCTGACGCCGCAGCCAATCGCAGCCTCCTCGTCACCGACAAGCCGCACACCCCGGCTGGCACACTCGCCATCGCTCTGTGTGGTGGCGCACTTCTCGGCGCGGTCGCGTGGGCGCTCGCGGCCGCGCTGCCCTCCCCCTGGCACACTCTCGCCACGACGAGCGCCCTGTGGGGGCTCGTCGCGGCAGGCTTCGTGATGTTTCAACGCGCCTCTGGCATGCTCGCCGTGGTGGCGGGGGCGCTCGCTCTTGTGGGCATGACCGGCACGTATGCGCTGCTGACCCAGGCACCGCTCCGGTCGGCGGTGATCTATCTGGTCGTCGGCGCGATGGCCGGTGCCCTCTTCGGGCTCGCGGCATCGGTGCTTTCGTCGACACGATGGCAAGATCAGGCGTTTGCTGCCGGGGTGTTGGGCGGCATCGTGGCCGGCGAGGGCCTCTATGGCATTGCCGTCATTGATGCTGCGGGCCCGCAGTGGTGGGCCGAACTCGCTCTCGGCCTGATCATCGCGGCCCTCATCGGTCGCGGGCGGCGACGGATGCTGTCGGTCGTGACAGCGGCGATTGTGGCAGCCATGCTCCTCAGCGCCTACAGCGCCTACGACTCGCTAATGGTGGGTTAGCGCAGCTGCGAGCCCGCCGAGGCTTGGAATACGGAGAGAAAACGCGACCGTAGAGCGCGGCCGGAGGCACGATGGCCTCATGGCGACCCGAACCCACGACGATGAGCAGACCGTAAGCATCGACGGCAGAAAGCTCAGGATCACCCGGCTCGACAAGGTGCTCTACCCCGAGACCGGCACCACGAAGGCCGATGTGCTCGACTACTTTGTGCGCATCGCCGACACGATGATTCCGCACACCGCCGACCGCCCGGCCACGCGAAAGAGGTGGGTTCACGGCGTTGGCACGGTCGATCAGCCGGGGCAGGTGTTTTTTCAGAAGAACCTCGACGCGTCGGCCCCCCACTGGATTGCGTCGCGGGAGATCCAACACCGCGACCACACCAACACATACCCTCTGGTCAACGACAGAGCCACGCTGGCCTGGTTTGCGCAGATGGCCGCCCTCGAGATCCATGTGCCGCAGTGGAGGTTCGGCCGCACGGGCGCACACAGAAACCCTGACCGCTTTGTGCTGGACCTCGACCCCGGCGAAGGTGCGGGTCTGCAGGAGTGCGCCGAGGTCGCCAGGATTGCGCGCAGCATCCTGGTCGACATGGGGCTGGACCCGATGCCCGTGACCAGCGGCAGCAAGGGCATCCACCTCTATGCCGCCCTGGACGAATCCCGCGACTCCGACGCAATCTCGGCGGTTGCGCACGAGCTCGCCCGTGCGCTGGAGGCCGACCATCCCGACCTCATCGTGAGCGATATGAAAAAGGCGCTCCGTGGAGGAAAGGTGCTGGTGGATTGGAGTCAGAACAACGCCTCAAAGACGACGATCGCACCGTACTCGCTTCGGGGACGCTCGCACCCGATGGTCGCCGCACCGCGGACGTGGGAAGAGCTTGATGACCCCGAGCTCCGTCATCTTGACTACACAGAAGTGCTAGAGCGTGTCGCCACGATGGGTGACCCGCTGGCCGGCCTGACCGCAGGGCACTTCGACTCGCTGGAGCCGACCGCTGCCCACATGGCCACGTTCGCCGCGACCCCAGAAACAGAGAGCCGACTGGAGAAGTACCGGAGCATGCGCAATGCGGCGAAAACCGCAGAGCCCATGGGAGACTCCCCCACCGCGACCCCGTCGCCCAATGCCCCCACCTTCGTCATTCAGGAGCACCACGCCCGGCGCCTCCACTATGACTTTCGCCTCGAACACGACGGAGTGCTGGTGAGCTGGGCCCTGCCCAAAGGGGTACCAACCGATCCCACCAAAAACCATCTCGCGGTGCAGACCGAGGATCATCCGCTCGACTACGGCGCCTTCGAAGGAAGTATCCCTGCCGGCGAATATGGCGCCGGTGACGTGACCATCTGGGATTCGGGAACCTATGAACTCGAAAAGTGGCGCGAGGGCAAGGAGGTCATCGTCACCATCGACGGCGAGCGCCACGGCCGCCATCGGTACGCTCTCATCCACACCGGCGCCGAGCCGCAGACCTGGCTCATCCACCTGATGGAAAAGAGCGGTTCCGCCCCGGCACCGAAAAGAGCCGCATCCCGCACCGCGGCGCCCGCCCCCATGCTGGCCGGCGTGGCCGATTCCGGGCAGCTGGGGATGCTCGCTCATGACAAAGACGACTGGGCGTTCGAGATGAAGTGGGACGGCATCCGCTGCATCGCCACTGTGGAGGACGGAGAGGTCCGACTCACGAGTCGCAACGGCAACGACCTCACCGTCACCTACCCGGAACTTTCGGAGCTTGCGACCGCGGTCGACGGCGACGCCGTGCTCGACGGCGAGATCGTAGCTCTCAACCGAAAGGGTCGACCCGACTTCGGCACGCTTCAGCAGCGGATGGGGCTCACCCGAGCGGCCGAGGTCGAGGCTGCCCGGGAGAAGAACCCCGTGCAGCTCATGGTGTTCGATGTGCTGCGTCAAGGCAATGAGTCACTCTTGCCGATGACCTACGACGTGAGGCGAGAGCGTCTTGAGTCGGTGGTGACCGAGAACTCGACGATTAGAGTTCCCGACGCCTTCTCGGGAGACCTGGATGCCGCCATGGCGACGAGCATTGAGCTCGGTCTCGAAGGGGTAATGGCGAAACGGCGCACAAGCTCATACACGCCAGGACGCCGGTCCCGCAGCTGGATCAAGATCAAGCATCATCACACCCAGGAGGTTGTCATCGGCGGCTGGCGCCCGGGCAAGGGTGCGAGATCGGGTCTTGTCGGGTCGCTTCTCCTCGGAATCCCTGAGGATGAAGGGCTGCGCTACGTGGGCAGAGTGGGAACCGGGTTCACTGAGAAGCAGCTCGAGGCCGCCGCAGCCAAGCTGCGAAGGCTCGAACGCAAGAGCTCACCATTTATCGACGTGCCGGGTGCGGATGCCCGAGATGCGCACTGGGTCACGCCCTCACTCGTCGGCGAGGTCGAGTTCTCCGAGTGGACGGCCACACAACGCCTCCGCCACCCGACGTGGCGAGGCTGGCGGCCCGACAAGGAGCCAGACGATGTAAAGATCGAGCAGCCGTGATTGCCCTGCCCAGCCAGCGGTGCGCCCCGCTGCGGCAACTGGTTAGAGCGATCTGCCCTGCTAGAGCAACTGATCCCGCGCGCTCGTGAGCGAGGAGAACTCCCCCACGACGCGACCATTGTGGTCAGTGACTCGATATCCCGCGCCCCACAACTTCTCGATGAGGCCCGCGAAGTCTGACTGGCGCTTGGCCACCCACACGCCCGCACCCATCTCCGTCCACAACAACTCGCTCGGAGCGGCTGCGTGGCGAGGACTATCGGCTTCGGCTGCGCGCGTGCCCCTGATGCGATTCGTTTCAACTAGTGGCGCCATGTCCATCACCCTCGTCCTCGCCGCCTACCCCGCACGGGCTCAGCCGAGACCACGGGTTCAGGCACCTCTGCCAACCCGAGACTCGACAACGCTGCCGTTCAGATGCCGACCCGATTCGACACCGTGAGGCAAAAGTACCCCCGGATGGGGGTGATCGACAACCGGGAACTGGCTGAGAGTAGGCGGGCGGATTGTGCGAGCGGAGAGTCACCGCGACCGCCAACCCGGCACCGGTCGGCGAGCCACCCTGGGGCGGCTAGCGTTAACGGGTGATTCCCTTTCGCTCCCCCGGTGCCCGCATCCGACAGTCGATAGCGCGGGCGGCTGACCGTGCGGGGCACACCCTTGATTCGCACCAGGAAGCCGTCGCCGACGCGCTGGCCGAATTTGGCGCCGGGTTGCCGGTAGATCGCAGCGCCGGGTGGCGAGGGCTTTATGTGTGGGGCACGGTCGGCCGCGGCAAAACGTGGCTCGCCGACGCCTTCTTTGACGCCGTGGAGGTCGAGAGCAAACGCCGCGTGCACTTTCACTCGTTCTACCGTCAGCTGCAGCTCGACCTGTATCGCAATGGAATCCCCCAGCCCGGCGCAATCGACACGGCAATAGGCGAACTCGTCGATGGCGTCGACCTGCTCTATTTCGACGAGTTCCATTTGCACGATGCCGGCGATGCGACCCTCGCACTGCGGGTACTTCGAGACCTCGAGGCCCGCCGCGTTCCCCTTCTCGCCACGTCGAACTATCCGCCTTCTGGCCTATTGCCAGACGAGATGTTTCACCACCTTTTTGAGCCGGGGATCGACCTTATTGAACGCAACCTCACCGTCGTCGCCGTCGATGGGGCCACCGACTACCGCAGGATCGAACGTGCCGAGGACCGCCGTCACGGGTTCTCGCAGGGCTCATGGCAACGCTCAGCGCCGGAGCCGGCCCCTAATCCAGAGGAGCAGCAGACGCTCACGAGTGGGGGGCGAACATTCACTGCTCGACGAGCTGACGCCACTCAGCTGTGGTTTACTTTCGCGGATCTCTGTGAGGCCCCAACCTCGGCCGGGGACTACCTCTCGTGGGCAGAGAAGTGGAACAACTGGGTTATCGAGGCAATTCCGCGACTCACGACGTGCAGCCCGCAGGCGCGGCAGCGCTTTCTCAATCTGGTC
>NZ_JBACFR010000012.1:0-3247 GCF_056262345.1 Homoserinimonas sp. | reverse complement strand
GTCACCGCCAACGCCGCCCGACTGCTCAGCCGTGAGGATGTTCGCATGCTCACCGAGGGCGTCAAGCAGGTGAACCCCTCCGCCGTTGACGAGCTCGTGCCCACCCTGCTGAGCCTCGCCGAAGTGCAGCGGGTCTTGCAGGGTCTGCTCACAGAAGGGGTCGCCATCAACGACCTCCCCCGCATCTATGAGGCGCTGTCGCTGCGCGCCAAGGTGTCGACAGACCCCGAGGGCCTTGTCGAGGCGGCGCGCGCCGCCCTCGGGCCCGCCCTGGTCGCCGGCCACGCCGAGGGGGCGCTGCTCAGGGTCATCATGATCGACCCCGTGCTCGAACAGGCCATGCTCGAGAGCATGAGACCCTCAGAACTCGGCACCCAGTTGCTGCTCGACCAGAACGCCATTGAGGGCATCCTGGGTTCTCTCAAGGAGATCGTCGGGCGCCAGAGCGAGCTCGGCAACCAGGCCGTTCTCGTGTGTGCGCCGGCGGTGCGTCCGGCCGTCCGCAGGCTCGTCTCGGCCCAGGTCGGCGGCTTCCCCGTGCTCTCCTACCAGGAGGTCACGGCGGCCAACATCGATATCGAAACCGTGGGGGTGGTTCGTGTCACCGCGCAGATTCCGGCTTGATGGCGCCACCCTCGCCGAGGTCAAACAAAAAGTCGTCGACGAGCATGGACCGCACGCGCGCATCATCGCCGCAGAGCAGATCACCACGGGAGGGGTCGCAGGGTTCTTCGCCACACGCCGGTATGAAGTAACCGTGGAGGTGCCCGACGGGCCGACCCCCAGCGTCGACGCCCATGACCTCAGCGCCCCGCGCCGTTTCGGGCTCGCCGCACTGCTCGATGACGCCGATGCCGAAGAGGCCGGGCATGTCTCCGATCCGGCCATGCCGGGGTCGATCCCGCCCGCCGCGATGGCCCCGCCCCCCTCCGAGGATGCCGCGCGCGTCGCGGCCAGAGCCGCAGCGGATGCGCGTCACACCGTGGCGCGCGAACCCCCCGCCGCTGCCGCCGACGCTCGCAAACGCACCCTCGACGACCTGCCGATTGTGGCCGACGCAGCCAACCTGGTGTCGACATCCGGCCGCAGTTTTGCCGCCGTTCTCGACGGGCTGCAGGCCGTAACCGAGCTGCCAGAACCGCTGCCGGGCACCATCAGCACATCCGAGCCTCCTCGCGGGCTGCCCTCTCCTCCCCCGCTTCTCGCGGGGCCGGGCGACCTCATTGCCGTTGCGGGCCTCCCGGCCGATGCGCTCGCCGTGGCCAGGGCAATGGCATTCTCGGTGGATGCCGACGTTGTCGTCTGCGGCACCGCAGTCGCCGAAGGAATCCCGCGCATCGACGGCCGCCGCGAGGCCATCACGGCCCGCGCCGCAGCGGTGCAGCGCGACCGCATCGTCATCGTCGCCTTCGGAATCAGCTCGGCCGGTGCCGATACACGAGAGGTGCTGGCTGGGCGTTCGCAGGCCCTCGCCGCCCTCACGGCCGACCAGCTCTGGCTCGCCGTAGACGCGGGGCGCAAACCCGACGACACAGAACGCTGGGTGGCAGCCGTCGCTTCAGCATCCACACCAGATGCCGTCGCTGGCATCGGCCGCGACGACACAGCCACGCCCGACACGGTTCGGGAGCTTGGGTATGCCGTGAGCTGGTCTTACGGCAGTTAGGTAGGCTGGGCTAATGCTGGTGCTGACGAGAAAACCCGGAGAGCGCGTGCTCATCGGTGACGACATTGTCATCACCATTCTTGAGAGCCGCGGCGACGGCATCCGGATCGGAATCGACGCCCCGCGTGGCGTCTCCATTCAGAGGGCCGAAATCGTGCAGGCCGTCTCAGAAGCGAACGTCGCCGCCACGCAGGCGGCCCCGGATGCCGAGGAGCGCCTCAAGGCGGCGCTCGGCATCGTGCCCCCCGCTGAGGGTGCAGCCCCAACACCGCAGGAGTAGTTGTGAAAGAAATTAGCGTCACCGAGCTTGCCGCCCAGAAGCAGCCCGTGATTGTGGATGTTCGTGAACCCGACGAGTTTCAGGCGCTCCGCGTGCCCGGCGTGGTCCACATCCCCATGGGGGAGGTCGTCGAGCGTATTGCAGAGATCCCCGATGACGGCCCCGTCTATGTGATCTGTGCCTCGGGTGGTCGCAGCGCACGCGTTGCCGAATACCTCGCCAGTCGCGATATCGACGCCATCAACGTGGCCGGCGGCACCTTCGGCTGGCGCGACGCGGGCCTCCCCGTCGAAAGCGGCGCGTAGCTCGCGCGCGGGCGCTCCCGCCAGCGCGCCCACATCCGCGCGCGCTCGCTCCGCCCGCGCTCTCGCTCCGCGCACTCTCGCTCCGCGCGCGCTCTCCCGCGCCTGCGCTTGCTCCGCGCGCGCTCTCCCGCGCCCACATCCGCTGAGGGGTCCCAAGTTTGGCTTCGGGATGCCTCGCAAGGCTCATTTGGGACCCCTCGGTCGCGAATACGGCACGCAGCCGGGGCGCGACGGGCGTGCGGTGGGAGAATGTCACCATGACGATGTACTTGACGGGCGATGCTGCGGCCGATGAGCTGCTCGAGAGCGACGACCTGGCGCTGCTGCTGGGCATGCTGCTCGACCAGCAGGTGACGATGGAGTCGGCGTTCGCCGGCCCCGCCAAGATTCGTGACCGCGTGGGAGGCCTCAAGGCCGATGTTCTCGCCGATTTTGAGCCGGATGCTCTCGTCGAGGTCTTCAAGCAGAGCCCTGCGGTCCACCGATTCCCCGGCTCTATGGCCGCACGTGTGCAGTCGGTATGTGCGGCTGTGCGCGATGACTGGGGCGGGGACGCCTCCGCGATCTGGACTCAGGGAAACCCCGACGGCGCCGAGGTGCTCAAGCGACTCAAAAAGCTGCCGGGCTTCGGCGAGCAGAAGGCCAAGATCTTCTTGGCCCTCCTGGGCAAACGACGCGGGCTCGACGCGCCCGGCTGGCGTGAAGCATCCGCTCCCTACGGGGATGAGGGTTCGCTCATGTCGGTCGCCGACATCACGAGCCCCGAGACGCTCGCCCGCGTGCGTGAGTCAAAAAAGGCGGCGAAGGCCGCGGCCAAGGCTGCGAAAGAGAAGTAGGAGCGGGTCAGCGCGTCCAGCCGGTGGCCTCGGAGTATCCGCTCAGCAGGGCCTCGGTGAATTCACGCGGACGCACGACGCTCACCATGTGGGATGCGCCGGGCACGGTCACGAGGCGGCCTTCGCGGGTGGCCGCGAGGTAGCGGCGGGCATGGGCCCG
>NZ_JBACFR010000011.1:0-5371 GCF_056262345.1 Homoserinimonas sp. | reverse complement strand
GGGGGTCGCGGTCGGCTCCATGTTCACGGTTGCCTATGGCGCTCGTTTTCTCTGGGGAGCGTTCGCTCGCAAGCCCGACGTTGCCGACATCGACGTCAAGCACGATCGGGCGGATGCTCTCGCGAGCCCGTTCATCCTGTCTCTTGCTGGACTCGGACTCGGCCTTGCGTCGGGGTGGCTCGACCCTTTCTTCCGCGGTTACGCCGACCTGTTTCCGCCGGACGGCGAAAACTATCACCTGGCGCTGTGGCACGGAATTGAGCCTGCGCTGGCGATTTCTGCGATCACGCTTGTCGTGGGTCTGCTGCTCTTTTGGAAGCGTGCCAGGGTGTCGGTTGCGCAGGCCAGGGTTCCCGCGATCATTAATTCGGCCGACGGGTATTGGAGGGTGCTGCGGTTTGTAGATCGCACAGCCGCCCGAGTCACCTCCACCACACAGCGTGGTTCGCTGCCGTTCTACCTGAGCACCATCCTGCTGATGCTCGTGATTGCGGTGGGCACGACCCTCGTGCTCAACCGCACCTGGCCTTCTGCGATTCTGCTGTGGGACTACCCTGCTCAGATCGCCATTGCGGTGATTATGATCGTGGCGGCTATCGCATCAGTCAGAGCCGATAAGCGGTTCACTGCTGTCGTTCTCGTCGGCGTAACCGGCTATGGCATGGCCATGATCTTCGCCCTGCAGGGCGCCCCCGACCTAGCCTTCACCCAGATGATGGTCGAGACCGTCACTCTCATCGCCTTCGTGCTGGTGCTGCGCAGGCTACCCAGGCGCATCGGCGTTGCCCACGGGCGCCCCCGATACCGCGCGCTGCGAGCGGCCCTCGCTATTGCGGTGGGTCTCACGATGGCCGTCGTCGTCGTTGTCGTGCTGAGTGCACGGGTCGACGAGCCGATCTTCGCCGAGTTCGCGAGGCTCGCCCTCGAGAAGGGCCACGGCGCCAATGTCGTCAACGTCGCCCTCGTCGACGAGCGAGCATGGGACACGATGGGCGAGCTCTCTGTGGTCATCGTGGCGGCGACCGGTGTTGCGAGCCTGATCTTTCTCGATCGCCGCACCGACGATTTGGCCAGGCCCAAGCTGCCCCGGGGCCGCCGCAGACTGTTCCGTCAGAAGCCGATCACCGAGCCAGCACGCCGCCCCGTCGCGGCAGCGGACGACACCGAGACGATGCATGCGTGGCTTCTCGCGGGCCGAACCCTCGCCCCCGAGAATCGCTCGATCCTGCTTGAGATGACGGTGCGTCTGGCCTTCCACTCGATCATGGTCGTCTCCTTCTTCGTGCTCTTCAGCGGGCACAACGCTCCCGGCGGTGGGTTCGCGGCCGGCCTGATCGCCGGAATGGCACTAGTCGCCCGTTACCTCGCGGGAGGGCGGTACGAGCTCGGTGCCGCTGTGACGATCGACGCAGGAAAGCTGCTGGGCTCGGGAATGCTGCTCGCCGCGGGCACGGCGGTGGCGCCGCTGTTCTTCGGAGGCGACGCCCTGACCTCGGCATTCTTCGAGGCGGAGATCCCCATATTCGGCCACATCGAGTTCGTGACCTCAACGATCTTCGACGTCGGCGTCTACCTCGTTGTCATCGGCCTCGTGCTCGACGTTCTGCGAAGCCTCGGGGGCGAAGTCGATCGCCAGCAAGAAGAAGAAGACCCCAACACTCCCAACGAGCACCTCGACGAAAGGGTGGGCGCATGACCGTATCCCTCACCCTCGTCGCCGTGATGGCCGTGCTCTATGCCTGCGGCGTCTACATGATGCTCGAGCGCAGCCTCACCCGGGTGCTTCTCGGGTTTCTCCTCGTGGCCAACGCCACAAGCTTGCTGCTTCTGCTCATGGCGGGCCCGCCCGGTCTCGCGCCCATCCTCAACTCCGGTACCGATGTTTCTGAGATCGCCGACCCGCTGCCCCAAGCCTTCGTGCTCACCTCGATCGTCATCACGTTCGGCGTCTCGGCATTCTTACTAGCTCTCATCTATCGCTCATGGCGCCTGTCGCAGGCGGATGAGGTTGTGGACGACCCAGAAGACCTCGCGATCGCGCAGCGCGATGCCGAAGTCGAGGCCGACCTGCTCTACCCCGACCCGCGAGATCCTGAGGTCGACCACCTTGATGAACTGACCGCAGCGCACGACCTGGCCGAAACAGGGGAGGAGGAGAAATGATTCAGCTCATTCCCCTCGTCGTAATCCTCCCGCTGCTCGGCGCGGCCGGCGCCCTCATCGCGGGCAAGCGCAAACGCCTTCAGGTCGGGGTCACGGTTACAGCCCTTGTGGCCGTGCTTGCGGTGAGCATTATTCTGCTCATCCAGGTGGATGCCCAGGGTGCACTGGTCATGAACGTGGGCGGATGGGGTGCGCCGTTCGGCATCGCCCTGGTCGTCGATCGGCTTTCTGCCCTCATGCTCGTGGTGTCGGCTGCCGTGCTGCTCGCGGTTCTCGTGTTCTCGGTGGGCCAGGGTATGGCCGACGGCGATGATGAGACCCCCGTCTCGATTTACCACCCGACCTACATGGTTCTGGCCGCTGGCGTCTTCAACGCCTTCATTGCCGGCGACCTCTTCAACCTCTATGTCGGGTTCGAGATTCTCCTCGTGGCGAGCTATGTGCTGCTCACGCTCGGCGGCACAGGCCCGCGCATCCGTGCCGGTGTCACGTACATCGTGGTCAGCCTTGTCTCCTCAGTGCTCTTTCTCGCCTCGATCGGCCTGATCTATGGCGCGCTCGGCACCGTGAACATCGCGCACATTGCCATGCGCATCGGCGAGATCTCGCCCGATGTTCAGCTGATTCTCCACGTGATGTTGCTCATGGCCTTCGGCATCAAGGCCGCCGTTTTCCCCCTCTCGTTCTGGCTCCCCGACTCCTATCCCACGGCGCCGGCCCCGGTCACGGCGGTCTTCGCGGGTTTGCTCACCAAGGTGGGTGTCTACGCGATCATCCGCACCGAGACGGTGCTGTTCGCGGGCAATCAGCTGCGGGACGTTCTGCTCGTGGTGGCCCTTCTCACGATGATTGTCGGAATCCTCGGTGCCGTCGCTCAGGCAGACATCAAACGACTGCTGTCGTTCACGCTCGTCAGCCACATCGGATACATGGTGTTCGGCATCGCGCTGGGAACAGCGGCGGGGCTCGGGGCCACCATTTTCTACATCGTCCACCACATCACGGTGCAGACGACGCTGTTTCTCGGCACGGGGCTCATCGAGCGTCAGGGCGGGTCCACCTCGATTAACCGCCTCGGCGGGCTGCTCAAGGCGGCGCCCGTCATCGCCGTGCTGTTCTTTATTCCCGCGCTCAATCTGGGCGGCATCCCGCCGTTCTCCGGCTTCATTGGCAAGCTGGCCCTCTTTGAGGCCGGCGCGGCACAGCCAGACTGGTTGGTCTACGTGCTCATCGGGGCGGGCGCGCTCACCTCGCTGCTCACCCTGTACGCCCTCGCCCGAGTGTGGAACATGGCGTTCTGGCGCAGCCAGTCCGAGGTCGAGCACTATGAGTCGTCACTGCTCGACCAGCTGAGCGAAGCCCCCGGCATCCAGACCCAGAAGCGCACTAAGAGCTCGCCTCGCCTGATGACGGGTGCCACCGCCAGCATGGTGGCCCTCACCGTTGCGCTCACGGTGTTCGCGGGGCCGCTGTATGGGATTGCCGCCCGAGCGGGCGAAAATCTGGAGACGCCCGCTACCTATATCGACATGGTCTTTCCCGATGGCGACCCGACGGTTTCGTCGCCGGGGTCTCCTGGGTCGCCGGGGTCCTCCGGCTCAGAGGGAGGTGAATGATGCCGCACACCGCCACCAACCTAGGCCGCCGCTTCGTCAGCCAGTTGCCCCTTCTGGTCTGGCTCGTGGTGCTCTGGATGCTTCTCTGGGGTTCTCTCTCCTGGCTCAACCTCGTGACCGGCATCATCGTTGCGGCTCTGGTCACTCGGGTGTTCTTCTTGCCGCCGGTCGAGCTCTCCGGCCGATTCAACGTCTTCTGGGCGATCGTCTTTGTCTTCACCTTTCTGTGGGACGTGGTGCGAGGCTCCATCACGGTCGCGCTCATTGCGCTCAGCCCGCGGCTCAAGCCCATGAGTTCGGTCGTCGCTGTGCCCCTGCACAGCAAGTCAGACCTCGTCATGCTCCTGGTGTCACTCAACATCTCCCTCGTCCCCGGATCGCTCGTGGTTGAGGCCGACAGGCTGCGGTCGATCCTTTATGTGCACGCCATCGACACCAACAACGCGGAGGACGTCGAGTCGGCGAAGCACACGGTGCTCACGGCCGAGCGGCGTATCGTGCGGGTCATCGGATCCCGCGAGGATGTTGCGCTGTGCGAGCGAGCGTGGAGGCAGTCATGATCCCCATCGTCTATGGAATTGTCGGACTGCTGTTTGTGTTCGCGGCTGCGGCATCCGTCTATCGCATCGTTCGCGGGCCAGCCATTCTCGACCGCATGATCGCCTCTGACATGCTCGTCACCACGATCATGTGTGTGCTCGGCGTCGACATGGTCGTCAACAATCACGTGCGGTTTATCCCCATCATGCTCGTGCTCGCCCTTATCGCGGTCTTCGCGAGCATGACGGTGGCCCGTTACGTGTCTAAGCAGTCGGCAGAGGATCGGCCGTCGCATCAGAGCCCGGTTGCCAGAGGGAGAAACTCATGACTCTCGACAGCGTGCTCGATGTTCTTGCCGCCATCTGTCTTGTGGCAGCAGGGCTTCTTTCGGTCGCGGCGGGCGTTGGCCTAATTCGGTTCCCCGACGTGCTCTCCCGCATGCACGCCGCCACAAAACCCCAGGTGCTGGGGCTCATGCTCATCGTCGCGGCGATCGCCCTCTCGGAGCGCAGCATCACGACTCTGCTTATGCTGATCCCGGTCGTGCTGTTCCAGATGCTCACGGCGCCGATCTCGGCCCACATGATCGGTCGTGCCGGCTATCGCGCCGGCAACATCGACGAGGATCACCTGCTCGTAGATGAACTCGACGACGCCATCGAGCGCGCCCAGGAGGGTGCCGAGGCGCTTGAGGCCGTGGAGCAGGTCGTTCCGCAGGGCCCGCGAGAGTAGCCCGCTGGCTGGTGCCGCGCTAGCCCGCTGGCTGGTGTCCCGCTAGCCCGCTGGCTGGCGCCCCGCTAGCCCGCCAGCTGGTGCCCCGCTAGCCCGCTGGCTGGCGCCCCGCATCCGCTGAGGGGCGTCATATGCGGCTTCCAGCTCGCCGCGAAGCCACATTTCGGACCCCTCGGCAGGGGTGGGCGAAGCGCTACCCCGCGGCAGGGGTGGGCGAAGCTCTAGACGTCGACGCGGTCGAAGAAGCGGCCGGTCACGGCGGTCGGGATGATGCGCACGTAGTGCTTCTTCTCGGTCGGCGCCCAGGGGTTCAACGGTGC
>NZ_JBACFR010000010.1:0-3328 GCF_056262345.1 Homoserinimonas sp. | reverse complement strand
GACTCCCAGACCGCTCTCGTACAGGCCGGACTCGGAATAGCCCTCATACCCCGTCTCGGTCGCCACCCACTTCCCCACGGCGTGGTCGCTGTCCCCACCCATGACCCGGTCTCGACCCGCGACATAACCGCTCTGCACCGCGACAGCATGGCCGACTCGCCCGCGGTGGCTGCAGTACTCGAAGCGATGCTCGCCCAGGCGGCACTCGCATGATGCGGCAGTAGAACCACTGCGCGAACCACGCAGACCAATAGGACGTGCACCAATAGACTGGCCCCGTCGAACAATGGAGTCGGTGTGCCTTTCATTTTGTGTCTCACGATCACGCGGGTTTCGCGATGAGTTCAACCTCGCTCGATGGCATCCGGCTCGAGTGGCTAACGAGCTTTCTCGCAGTGGTGGATTTCGGTGGATTCGCCGCGGCCGCTGAAAACTCGTTTCGAAGCCAACCCCGCATCAGTACCCACGTCGCCGAACTCGAGCGTCAGCTTGGAGCGGTGCTCTTTGACCGACGAGAGCGCCCGGTGCGGCTCACCGATGCTGGGATCGCTTTTCTCGAACACGCCCGTCGAGTGCTCACCTCTCTCGATGCGGGTGTCTCGTCCGTACAGGCCGTCATCGGGCTGCTCAGGGGTGGGGTTCGCCTCGGTTGGCACCCCAGCGCCGGGGCAGCTTTCGGCCCGGCGCTCCTCCGCGAGTTTCGAAGTCTGCATCCCGGGGTGGTCGTCAGCCTGCTGGAGGCCTCGGCACCCGAGCTGACTACGGCTCTGCACGACGGCGAGGTTGATGTTGTCATTCGCCCCATGCTGCCGCTGCCCAAGGAACCCGGCATGCAGCACCACCCTCTGTGGGAGGAGCCGCTTGTTGCCGTACTCCCCGAATCGCACTCCCTTGCTGACCGCGACTACGTTTCAGTCAACGAACTCGCCATGCATCCCCTCATCACCATTGGCCCCGGTGGGAGCGACTCAGATTCTGCACACGAGGTGCAGCGCGTTTTCACTCAGTCGGGCCTGGCGCCGTCCTTCGCCTATAGAACCAATCTTCCGCAGACGCTCGTCAACCTCTCCCGAGACGGGCTGGGTATCGGGGTCACAAATCTCCTTGCGGCGGCCGTCTCGGAGACGTCCGGGATGCGGATCATTCCGCTGCGAGAATCGTCGCACCGTCGTCAAGTCGCTGTTTTCTGGAACAGCGCCAGACCTCTCCAACCCGCATCCCGTGCACTGATCGATCTCACCGTCCAACTCCCGGCGCCCGCCGCAGTGCGGCAATACCAACGCGGCGCTTAGGCCTCCGTCGCGACACTCGCAACAAGCTCACGGAACAGGTCGTCGGCCCTGTGCCGCGGTGGGATAGGGCTCACTGCCCCCAGATTCTGGACGACCTGCGATGCGGCTGCCGCAGCAAACATGGCACCCTCGGCCGCTGGCCTCCCTTCGAGCATCGACACGGCAAACGCCGCGTCGAAGGTGTCCCCAGCGCCCGTGGGATCTTTTGCGCGAACAGCAAGAGCCGGCACCGCCGTGTATTCATCGGCGCTCGCGACGATTGCTCCGGAGCCTCCCATCTTGAGGACGACTAGAGGCGCACCGAGTTCCAACAACTCCTGTGTTATCGCCCGCGGGTCCTCGTACCCGGTCAAGAGCCTCCCTTCGTCGAGATTGGGCAGCACAACGTCGCATAAGCCGATCGTGTAGCGGGCAACGGCCCGCGCCGTATGCAACGGCCACAGGGTCGGCCGAATGTTGGGGTCATACGTCACGAGCGTCTCGGCAGCGCGCGCACGCTCGATCGCGGCAAACACCGTCTCGCTTGCTGTTGCACTTATCGCCTGGGTGATTCCGGTGACATGCAAGATCTTCGCCTGTTCGATCCATCCGTCGGGAAGATCTGCGGGCGAGAGATACGACGCAGCGGAGCCTGCGCGGCGATAGACAAATTCGCTCGTCGCGCCGTACCGCATGATGAAGTAAAGCCCGGTGGGGTGATGCTCATCGATGACAATCTGAGAGGTGTCCACCCCCTCCTCATGCCACAACTGCTGGAGGAGTCCTCCGAACGAGTCGGCACCAACTCGGCTCAGATACCCGCTGGCCCCGCCAAGACGGGCGACGGCAACGGCAAAGTTGGAGCTGTCGCCACCGAATCCAATACTGAAGAGGGAGCCGGTGCGGGGTCCGCCGACCGATTCGGCGTTGAACTCCACCATGGGCTCGCCGAAAGAGACAATATCTGGCACTGTGTGTCCCCTCAGATGCGGTTGTACTTGGCGAGACCGACCGCGAGCGAACCCGACTCGAGAATGAGCTTGGTCTGCTCTCTCTCCCGTTCTTCGATCTCTTGGGCGAGCTCAAGGGTCTGAGAAACAAGCTGCTGCGGCACGACGACGACACCGTCACGGTCCGCCACGATCAGGTCGCCCTGGTCGACCGCCACTCCCCCGATGGTGATGCGCTCTCCGCGCGAAAGCGTCTTGAATCGACCTACTGTCGTCGCGGGCGATGTGGCCTTCGCGAACACCGTAAAGGCGAAGTCTCTCTCGATTTCGGTGACATCCCGAACGCCGGTGTCGAGGACCACGCCCGCGATCCCCCGAGCAACAGACCCTGCGGTCATGAGGCCTCCCCAAGCGGCAACGTTGCTGACGCCGCCGTTATCGATCACGATCACCGCTCCGGGCTCAGCGGCATCAATCGCCTCGAGGGCGTGCTGGGGCGGAACCGATTCCTCCGTAGGCCCCTCCTTCACCGTCATCGCCGGTCCAACGAGCTTGCCGCCCGTGATCTGGTTGATGCCTGAGACGTAGCCGTGCACTCCCAGTGACTGCAGAGCGTCAGAGACGGATGCCGTCGCGATCGCGTGGAACGCATCAATGGTCTCAGGGCTATAGGTGGTCGTCATGGTCATCGTGCCTTTCGTTGTGGTGTTGAGAGTTCGGAGCGGGCCGCAGCGACGGCCGCGATGCAGGCCGCTGCTTCAGCCCGGATAGATTCCGCGACACTGTCGTCAACCGGCCCGCTGGGGCTCAGTGCCCCGCCAACGCCAGCAGCGAAACATCCGACGGAGATCCAATCGGAGATCGTCGCCGACGAGATGCCTCCGCTCGGAATAATCGCCAGATCCGGGAGGGGCGCAAGAACGGACGTGACATATTCGGGGCCGACTGTGGCCGCCGGGAACAACTTGACGGCTGCGCACCCCGCCGAAGTTGCCCGCATCATTTCGGAAGGGGTCAGCACTCCTGGAATCACGAGCACATCGTTCAGTAGCCCGAACTCGACGATGTCGTCGTCATACCCCGGGCTCACCAGGAATCGCGCGCCTG
>NZ_JBACFR010000009.1:0-15712 GCF_056262345.1 Homoserinimonas sp. | reverse complement strand
CGGCCCCCCAACGCCGCCCGCCGCCCCCTTAAGTCGGGGGGCGGCGGCCGGTTTTCGGGGGCGGCGAGCGAGCGGCGGCGGCCGGGAGCCGGGGTTAGTCCTGGCCCAGGGTGCCCAGGTAGAGCCCGATCACCTTGGGGTCGTTGAGCAGGTCGCGACCCGTGCCGGTGTGGGCGTTGCGCCCCTGGTCGAGCACATAACCCCTGTCGCAGATTTGCAGACAGCGCCTTGCATTCTGCTCGACCATGATCACGGTCACCCCGGCCTTGTTGATCTCGGAGACTCGGATGAAGGCCTCATCCTGACGCACGGGGGAGAGACCAGCAGAGGGCTCGTCGAGCAGCATGACGTGCGGATCCATCATGAGAGCGCGAGACATGGCCACCATCTGGCGCTCGCCGCCGGAGAGGGAACCAGCGCGCTGCTTGAGGCGAGAACCCAGCTCTCCGAAGATGCCGATGACGAAGTCGAGGCGCTCTTTGTAGATGGAGGGGTTTTGGTAAAGCCCCATCTTGAGGTTGTCTTCGATGCTCAGGCTCGGGAACACATTGTTGTTCTGGGGCACGAAGCCCACGCCGCGGCCCACAAGCTTGTTGGCCTTGAGCCCCGTGATGTCGTCGCCTCTGAGGCGAATCGAACCTTCTCGCACGTGCACCTGGCCAAAGATGGCCTTGAGCAGGGTGGACTTGCCAGCGCCGTTAGGGCCGATGATTCCGATGAGCTCACCCTGGGCTGCCGTGAGGTTGGTGCCGTTGAGGATGTTGACGCCCGGCAGGTAGCCCGCCACGAGGTCGGTTACCTCGACGACGGGAACTCCCGTGGCCGGTGTCTCTGCGCTCGTGGCGATCGCTGGAGTGCTCATTCTTTGCCCTTCTGCTGCCCGGCATCCGCCTGAGCCTCTTCGATCTCGGCGACGAGCTCTGCGGCCTCGTTCGATAGCTCGCCCTCGTAGCGGCCTGTGACGACGCCCAGATCGACATCCTGATGTGCGCCGAGGTAGGCGTCGATCACGGCTGGATCTTTCATGACGTCGGCGGGAGGCCCCTCCGCGACCACGCGGCCCTCGGCCATCACGACGACCCAGTCGGCGATGTGTCGAACCATGTGCATGTCGTGCTCCACAAAGAGCACGGTCATCCCCTGGTCCTTGAGGTTGAGGATGTGCTCAAGGAGCGACTGCGTGAGCGCGGGGTTCACTCCAGCCATGGGCTCGTCGAGCATCACGAGGGTCGGGTCGCTCATCAGCGCGCGAGCCATTTCGAGAAGCTTGCGCTGACCGCCCGAGAGGCTTGCCGCGAAGTCGTCCTTCTTGGTGTCGAGCTTGAATCGTTTGAGCAGCTCGAGCGCCTTGGCGTCGAACTCCGCCTCCTGGGCGCGCCACAGCCACGGGAAAAGCCCTGAGAAGAACTTCTCGCCGCGCTGGTGCTGCGCCCCGAGCTTCATGTTCTCGAGAACCGTGAGCAGGCCGAGCGATTTTGTGAGCTGGAACGTTCGAACCTGGCCCCGCTGGGACACCTTGAAGGCGGGAACCCCGGAGAGAGACTTGCCATCGAACGCCCACGAGCCCTGATCGGGCTTGTCGAACCCGGTGAGGAGGTTGAACAGCGTGGTCTTGCCGGCGCCGTTGGGGCCGATCAATGCCGTGATGGCATTGCGCGGAATCTCAAGGTGGTCGACATCCACGGCCGTGAGGCCGCCGAAGGTGCGCTTAACGCCGTCGGCCACGAGAATGGGGTCCACTTTGGCCACGCCGGGGCCGATCTCGCCCTTGTGGAGCCCGGTCGACTTGACCCGCGCGACCGGGGTGGTTGGGGTAGCTGCGTCACTTGACAAAGGTCAGCTCCTTTTTGTTGCCGAGGATGCCCTGCGGTCGATAGATCACCAGGAGCATGAGCGCTACACCCACGAGGATGAACCGCAGCGTTTGCGCCTGAGTTGTCGACATGAAGGGCAGCAGACCAGCCTGAACAAGCGCTGGAAGGAAGTTGCTGAGGAACGCTTGCACAACCCAGTAGAGCACCGCTCCGAGCACGGGCCCGAAGATTGTTGCGGCGCCACCGAGTAGCAGGGCAGTCCACACGAAGAACGTGAGCGAGGTCACATAGACCCCGGGGTTCACCGACGACGGCAGCGCGTAGACGATGCCGCCGAGCGAGCCGAAGATGCCGCCAAGAACGAGTGCCTGCAGCTTGTAGGAGAAGACGTTCTTGCCGAGCGAGCGCACGGCATCCTCGTCTTCTCGAATGCCCCGCAGCACACGGCCCCACGGGCTGCGCATGATTGCCCACACGATCAGCACCGCGATGGCGACCAGGACGATGCCGATGATGCGTACCCACCAGCCGTTCTCGTTATAGACCCACGGCCCAAAGCCATAGGTTCCCGGCGGGATGGGGTTCGACGCTCTAAAGCTCGCGTGGTAGCCGCTCAGCCCATCGGCGGAACCCGTGATGGCGTCGAACTCCGTGGAGAGAAACAGCAATCGCACGATTTCGGCCGCCGCGATCGTGACGATCGCGAGGTAGTCACCTCGGAGCCTCAGGGTCGGGATGCCAAGAATGAGCGAGAAGATCACCGAGGCACCCATGGCGATGAGGACTCCAGCCCACCAGGGAAGTCCGAAGGTGAGGATCGAGATCGCGTAGCCATACGCGCCGATCGCCATGTATGCCGCGATGCCCATGTTGAGTAGGCCCGCAAAGCCGAAGTGCACGGCCAGGCCGATCGCCGCGAGGGCATACCCGAGGGTGGCCGGCGCGATGATGGCGGAGGCGGTGTTGGAGAAGATTCCTAGCCAGTCCATGAGGGCCCCCTTAACCTATTCTCTCTCTGCGGCCCAGAATTCCTTGGGGCCGGAACAGCAACACGAGGATGAGCACGCCGAGAGCCCCGACGTACTTGAGGTCCGGTGGAATCCAGAGGCCAGAGATCTCGACGAGTACGCCGACGATGATCGAGCCGATGAGCGCCCCGTATGCAGTGCCAAGGCCGCCGAGGGTTACGGCGGCGAAGACGAGCAGCAGGATCTGAGCGCCCATATCCCATTTGATGCCGGGTCGGAAGTACGCATAGAGAACGCCGGAGAGGCCAGCCAAGGCCGCAGCGACGATCCACACGATGCGCACAACCTTGTCAACGTCAATGCCCGATGCTGCCGCGAGTGAGGCATTGTCCGAGACCGCCCTGGTGGCCTTGCCGATCCGGCTGAAGGTGAGCCACCCTGCGAACACGACGATGACGACGATGCTGATCGCCATGCTCGTGATGTCGATCCACGAGAGCTGCACGGATCCAAAGAGTGTGATCTTCT
The DNA here is from genome assembly GCF_056262345.1 of Homoserinimonas sp. NCBI lineage: Bacteria > Bacillati > Actinomycetota > Actinomycetes > Micrococcales > Microbacteriaceae > Homoserinimonas > Homoserinimonas sp. Next base: position 12,402 of record NZ_JBACFR010000009.1, on the reverse strand, counting down.
CGGCGCTTGCGCCGGGCAGCTGAAGGGTTCCTCCGCCGATAAAGAACTGGAACACATAACGCAGGGCGAGGGAAAGCCCGATGCTCACGATCATGAGCTGCACGATTCCGAGCCCTCGTGATCGCAACGGTTTCCAGAGGCCGGCATCGAGCACCCAGCCGAAGAGCGCGCTCACCACCACGGTCAGCGGAAGAGCCGCCCAGAGCGGCAGAGCGAGCGTCACGCTGAAGAGCAGCGCCATCACAGCACCGAATGTGACCATCTCGGCGTGGGCGAAGTTGGAGAGACCTGTTGTGCCAAAAACCAGCGAGATGCCCACTGCGGCGAGTCCGAGCATGAGCCCGAAGTTGATGCCGTTGATCGTGCGGGAGATGAGCTGATCGGCGAAACTGGTCTGATTGCGCTCGCCCTCACCGATGAAGAAGTTCATCGTGACGCGGCCACCGGGGCCGATCTCGACCTCCTGAACGTTGGTTCCCTCGATGACGGCGATGCCCTCCGGCAGCGTCGATTCATCGAGAGTCACGGTGTAGGTGTCTCGTTCTGGAACGCCCGCGCGCCACTTGCCCTCGACATCCGTGAGAACTTCGAGGTCGACCCCGCTGCCCTCGACCGTGATGCGAACATCCTCAAGCGGCGTTCCCTCGTTTTTGACGTTGCCGCTGATCTTGTACGGCTCGTCTTCGCCGACTTCGTCTGCCATCGCTGGCCCGGCAAAAAGGGAGAACGCGCCGACGAGTGTCGCGAAGACCACGATTTTCCACCGTGATCGTCGTGCGCGGGGACTACTGGTGTTACTCATGGAACCTCCAGTGAAGCGGCTGTGGTGCGGGTGTAGCCGAGGACAGCTTTCGTCGTCGTTGACGTTACTTCTAGATTGTGACGCGCATGTTAAGCGGGTCGCCACAAACGTTTCGCCCTAAACGTAGTGGGAAACCCCGCTGGCGGAATAGCGGGCAGCGTGAACCGGTTAGCATTGAATACCGGGAATCAGAGCAGCTTCACCGGCATCAATCGCCCACATACCGGGCATTTTGGCCACTCTCACTAAGGGGAACAATGGACCAGCCGGATCCCTTCGGTTTCATCGGACTCACCTACGACGACGTGATGCTGCTGCCTGGCCATACCGACGTCATTCCCAGCGAGGTCGACACATCGTCGAGACTCACGCGAAACATCCGGGTAAACACGCCTCTCATCTCGGCGGCAATGGATACGGTCACCGAGGCGCGCATGGCGATCTCGATGGCTCGCCAGGGCGGTCTTGGTGTCTTGCACCGCAACCTCTCGATCGCAGACCAGGCGGCGTACGTCGATAAGGTCAAGCGCTCGGAGTCGGGAATGATCACGAATCCCGTGACGACACACCCCGATGCCACGGTCGCCGAAGTTGATGCGCTGTGTGGGCAGTTTCGGGTCTCCGGGCTTCCCGTCGTCGAGGGCGACGGCAAGCTCGTAGGCATCATCACCAACCGCGACATGCGCTTCGTCTCGCAGTTCGAGAAAGCCACGACCCTCGTGCGCGATGTCATGAGCCGGATGCCGCTCATCACCGCCCCCACGGGAATCGACCCCGACAGTGCCGTGGCAATCTTCGCCGAGCACAAGATCGAGAAGCTCCCCCTCATTGACGAGAACGGCCGGCTCACGGGCCTCATCACCGTCAAGGACTTCGATAAGACCGAGCAGTACCCCAACGCCACAAAGGATGACGAGGGCCGGCTTCGTGTCGGCGCGGCAGTCGGATTCTTCGGCGACGCCTGGGAGCGTGCTGGCGCGCTCGCCGATGCTGGCGTTGACGTGATCGTGGTCGACACCGCCAACGGTGACTCCCGTGGCGAAATCGACATCATCAAGCGCCTCAAGGCAGACCCCGCATTCGCGGCGATCGACATCATCGGCGGCAACGTCGCCACACGTTCGGGAGCTCAGGCGCTCGTGGATGCTGGCGCTGACGCCATCAAGGTGGGAGTCGGCCCCGGCTCCATTTGCACCACCCGCGTGGTGGCCGGCGTTGGCGTGCCCCAGGTCACGGCCGTTTACGAGGCATCACTGGCGGCCCGTGAAGCCGGCGTTCCCGTAATTGCCGACGGTGGCCTGCAGTACTCGGGTGATATCGCCAAGGCCCTCGTCGCTGGCGCCGAAACGGTCATGCTCGGCTCGCTTCTCGCGGGAACCGACGAGAGCCCCGGCGACATGATCTTTATCAACGGCAAGCAGTTCAAGACCTACCGTGGAATGGGATCTCTCGGGGCGATGCAGACGCGGGGCAAGAAGACCTCGTACTCGCGCGACCGCTACTTTCAGGCCGATGTTCCGAACGACGAGCAGCTGATCGCCGAGGGTATCGAGGGCAAGGTCGCTTACCGCGGCCCCGTCTCAAGCGTGACCTACCAGCTGCTCGGTGGTCTGCGTCAGTCGATGTTCTACGTCGGCGCCCGCACGATCGAGGAGCTGCGAAACAAGGGCAAGTTCGTGCGCATCACGGCTGCCGGGCTCAAGGAATCACACCCCCACGACATCCAGATGGTCGTAGAAGCTCCGAACTACCGCAACTAGGTCCGTGACCTAGCGAGCGCGTGCACAAAGGCCCGAGGGCGATGTCCTCGGGCCTTTGTCGTTGCGGGGGTTAGGAGCTTCGCCGCGATGCCGCTGCGATGCCGCCGACGATGAGGATGAGACCCAGGCCAAGGCCGCCCCAGGCCAGGGCCGTCCACCCGTCGACGATATTCGGGTCGACCACCCGAGCGGTGACGAAGAGGGCGGCAAGGCCCAGCAGAATCACGCCCCATACGACCGTGGACATGCGCACGGGGCGTCGGGTGCGGGGAGGAGGGGTCGGTGCGGTCGTCCACTTTTCGTCGGTGAAGTCGAGACGCACCGTCGGGTCGTTCGTGTCGCTTGTGTTGTCGCTCATGATGAGGTTTCCGTTTCTCGTGACGTTGGGGATGCGGCGGCTCAGCGAGCCTGGCTCACGCTGACTTCGCCCGCGATGACGTGGATCTCGACGAGCACCAGCCTGTCGTCGTCTGAACTCCCGGAGCGGGGCTCGAACTCGAAGATGCGCGTGACGCCAACTCCGTCCGTGTCGAAGTCGCGGTTGTCGCCGCGGCCCGAATTGATGCTGCCGAAGGTGACATCCACGTCCACCTGGCTGGCCACATCCGCAGGGGCGATTACGGTGACTTCACCCGCGATGACGGTGAGCTCGATGGTGCGATCGAAGCCGTTGGAGGTGAACTCTTCTGAGTAGTCGCTGAGGTCGAGCCGCACGTCCCCCGCAATCACGGTGCGTTCCTGAGCATGGGCCGCCGCGGCGGGCTGCCAGATGATGTCGCGGTCGGAGATGAGCGGGCCGCGCACCGAGCTGAAGAAGCTCGTGAGGATGAGGGCGATGACAAGGAGCACGGCTACGCCGCTGGACCCGCCGCTGCGCTTGCCGCGAAAGCCGTTGATGATGATGGCGACGGCGAGCACGGCAAGCGATGCGCTCATCGAGGCAACGACCTTTGACTCGACTGCCCAGTCGAAGGGGGAGATGATCAGGGCGGTTGCGGCGCCCGCGATGAGGGCGAGACCGATGGCGATGAGGGTGTAGGTGGCTCCGGGGCGGGTGATGCGGTCGTGCTCCTCCGCGATCCTGCGGCGTTCCGCTGCGGCCTCCTGGTTGATCCGACGGCGCTCTGCGGCGGCCTGCTGCTGCTTGGCGTGAGCGCTCGCGTTCTGGTCGCGCCGCCATTCGTCGTTGGTGCGCTTCCACTCGGCCTGCTGCTGCTTCCAGGCGGCAAGGTCGGCGTCTCCACTGCCCGCGGGGGGCGCAGGAGGAGCGGTAGGCGCCGCTGCCATTGTTTCGCCGTCCACAAAGGAGGCCGACGACGCGGGGGACTCGGAGTATGCCGTGCTGTCCGCAGCGCTGTAGGGCGGGCCAGCGGGGGTCGACGGTGCCTTGCGGGCGAGCCAGACGACCAACCATACGGCGGCGCCCGTGAGCAACACGGCCCAGACGATTCCGGCGAGCGACGGGCCGTTGTACCACCCGGAGTCAATGCCGGGGAAGAACCACCAACCGGTGCTGCCGAACGGAAGCAGGGCGATCAGCAGCATCACTCCGATGCCGGCAATGGCTTTATCGAATGTGCCGCGAAAGAGCTCTTCGAGGTGGATGCGCCCCGTGGTGTCGGGAAGCAGTGCCCACGCCGCCGCATACAGCAGCAGGGCGGGTGCGCCGAGAAGGGCAAGCACGACGATAATGCCGCGCACAATGAGGGCGTCAATGCCGAGGCGGGTGGCGAGGCCTGCGGCGACGCCGCCGATCCAGCCCGGCTCGCGGATGATGCCGAGCCCGCGCATCCACTCGAAGAACGAGTTGCTGCCGTTGGGTGCCTGTGATGGGGCAGGAGAGTCGTTGGTCATGGTTATATCGTGGCCTCGGGCTCGGCGCCCGGCCATGGGGGACGCCCCTGAGCGAACCCTGATCTTGGCCCGCTCACTCCCTCGGGGGTGCTCCCGTCTGCTTGGATTGATGCGTGAGCACAGCATCCGGAGCCGACCACGCGCACGACGCCGCCACGGCGTCGCTCTCGCCGCGCCCGCCGCTCGTGCGTCCCCGCAAAACTCTGGTCGGGGGAGTGAGCGTTGCCCTCGCCAATCACCTGGGCTGGCCCGTCTCCAGGATCCGTTGGATCTTTGCCCTCACCAGCCTGATCGGCGGGGCTGGAGCGCTGCTCTACCTGTGGCTGTGGGCACTCACCCCTTCGGAAGGTTCCGGTACGCGCCGAACGGGCGCGGACCGGTCAGCCGGTGCGGCGCCCGCGGACGATGATGATGATGCTCCTCAGCGCCGGGCACCCATTGCCGCGGTGCTTCTCGTTCTGGGGTCCATCGCCTCGGTCGTCGCCGTCATTCAATCGGCGGTGGGAGCATCCACGGTCACGGCGATCGTGCTTGCCATCGTGTTGACCGGCAGTGCGGTGGGGTTCAGCCTCGCCTTTGACGAAGCAGACGCGTCGCGCTCACGGCGCTACGTGGTCACGGTGCGAGCGCTCGGCGTTGCCGTGTTTCTTATGGCGGGCCTCCTGTTGCTGTCGTCCAATGGTGGTCGCCCCGACGCGATGACCGCTGTGCTGGCCGTGGTCATGCTCGTGCTCGGCCTTGGCGTCGCCGTCGCCCCTCTGCTCGTCAAACTGTGGACCGACCTGCTCGCGGAACGCGCCGGTCGTGTGCGAGAGGAGCAACGCGCCGAGATCGCGGCCCATTTGCACGATTCCGTTTTGCAGACCCTCGCGCTCATCCAGAACCGTGCCGGTGCTTCGAGCGACATTGCCCGGCTAGCTCGCGCCCAGGAGAGAGAACTTCGCGAATGGCTTTTTGCCGGGACGGAACCGATCAGCGCCGACCTGGCGCAAGAACTGCGCGATATTGCTGCGGCGATCGAGCTCGACTATCCCGCGCGCATCGACGTGGTCGCGGTCGGCGAATCGATGACGGCGTCGGCGGTCATCGTCGCGGCCGCCCGGGAGGCCATGTTGAACGCTGCGCGACACGCCGGTGGCGACGTCTCCGTCTATATCGAGGGCTCAGCCAGTGCCGTTGACGTTTTTGTGCGCGACCGTGGCCCGGGAATCGATCTCGATGCGTTGCCGACCGACCGATTCGGCGTGCGAGAATCCATCGTCGGTCGCATGCAGCGCGCTGGCGGATCAGCCACCGTCCAGCCCGGCGCGGGAGGCTCGGGCACCGAAGTGCATCTGCACCTGCCCTGGCAAGCAGTGCACCATGAGTGAGCGAGGAGCGACCCGTGACCACCGTAGTAATCGTTGACGACCACTCGATCTTTCGGTCGGGGCTCAGGGCATCCCTTGACTCGTCGGTCGAGGTACTGGGGGAGGCGGCGGATGTCGACTCCGCAATCGATGCCGTGACCGAACTCAAACCTGAGGTCGTTCTGCTCGACGTTCACCTGCCAGGAGGGCAGGGCGGCGGCGGGGCCGAGGTCATCAGGCGCAGCCTCCCTCAGCTCTCCGGCACAACGTTTCTCGCGCTCAGTGTCTCTGACTCTGCCGAGGATGTTGTCGGCGTGATTCGTGCTGGCGCCCGCGGCTACATCACCAAGGGCAGTTCTGCCGACGACGTCAACACGGCCATCGTCACGGTCGCTGGCGGAGATGCGGTGTTCTCTCCTCGGCTCGCCGGTTTTGTGCTCGATGCCTTTGGCGCGGCTGCGGGTGAGCAGGCCGCCACGGATGACGAGCTCGACAGGCTTTCGGCACGCGAACGCGAGGTGATGCGGCTCATCGCCCGTGGTTATGCCTACAAAGAGGTGGCGACCGAGCTCTTTATCTCGATCAAGACCGTGGAGACTCACGTGTCGGCGGTGCTGCGCAAACTGCAGCTCTCGAGCCGGCACGAGCTGACCGCGTGGGCGTTGGAGCGCCGGCTGCTCTAGCTCGACAGCACCAGCGAGAGGGCGATCGAGAGCATAACCACGGCGATTATCCCGTCGAGGATGCGCCATGCCGTCGGTGAGGCGAGGCGGTGGGCGAGCAGACGCGAGCCGAAGCCGATCAGGGTGAACCACACAAAGCTGGCCATAATCGCGCCGAGCCCGAACACCCATCGCCCTGCATCGCCGTGCGTGTTGGCGATTGAGCCGAGCAGAACAACCGCGTCGAGGTAGGTGTGGGGGTTGAGCCAGGTGAACGCGAGGGCGGTGAGCACTGCGGTCACGAGCGTGCTCCGCGTGCGCATGCCTCGATGTGCGTTTGCGGGGCGGGGTGCGTCCTGCACCATCGTGGTGCCTGACGCGGATGTGGTCGCGCCTGACGCGGATGTCGTGCCTGTCGGCGAGGTGGCTGCGCCCATCGCGGCGTGGGCAGCGGCGAGTGCCTCGGGGGCGCTCTCGCGCTCGGTGGCCCCTTCATCGGCGGCATCATCCACCGTGAGGCCTCGCGCCCGCGGGCGCCAGGCCCGCCAGGCCGCCATGAGGCCGTAGGCCGTGAGAAACGCCACGCCTCCCCAACGAATAAGGGTGATGACCCAGGGTGCGCTGTCGAGGAGCGCCCCGATCCCGGCAATTCCGCTCGTGATGAGCACGACGTCGGAGATGGCGCACACGAGAACGACCGCCAGCAGGTGTTGGCGGCGGACCCCCGACCGCAGGATGAACGCGTTCTGCGCTCCAATGGCGACGATGAGGCCGAAACCAACACCGAATCCGGCGGCAATGGTGGGCAGAGAGAGGTCGAGGGGGAGGATCACCCAATGACTGTAAGCAGGGCGGGTTGGCCCATGCCAGCTAATGTTCCTTAGCTTGCATTAGCATCGCTTAATCATGCAGATTCCTCTCGATCTCGCCCGAACGGTTGCCACCGTCATCGACGAAGGCTCACTGGAGGGGGCGGCGCGCGCCCTGCACATCACCCCGTCCGCCGTGAGCCAACGGGTGAAGGCGCTTGAGGAACGCATGGGCCGCGTGCTTCTTGTGCGATCGAGGCCGGTCAGGGCCACGGATGCTGGCGCGGCCATTGTGCGCCTCGCCCGCCAGATGGCGCTTCTTGAGCACGATGCCCTCGCCGAGGCGGGCCTCGACGATGAACCTGCGAGATTCACCCCTGTGGGCATCGCCGTCAGCGCCGATTCGCTCGCCACCTGGCTGCTGCCAGCGCTCGCCGCAGTGGCTCGACGACACCCCGTGGTCTTCGACCTGCGGCGAGAAGACGAGGAGTACACGACCGAACTGCTTGAGACCGGTCAGGTCATGGCGGCCGTCACCGCCAGATCCACCGCCGTCGCCGGCTGCGTCGTGAGCCCGTTGCGCAGCATGCGGTATCGCGCGTCGGCCAGCGCGGAGTTTGCCGCTCGCTGGTTTGCCCAGGGCGGAACGCCAGCGGAGTTCGCAGTGGCCCCCGTCGTCGACTTCGACCGGCGCGACGAGATGCAGACAAATACGCTTCGTCGCCTCGGGGTGGCTGGTAACCCGCCGCGGCACTACGTGCCGGCGTCGAGTGAGTTCGTCTCGGCCGTGAGTGCAGGAATGGGCTGGGGCATGATCCCCGACGAGCAGAGAGAATCCCATCCGCAACTTGTCGGCGTTGGGCCGGACAACACCGTTGAGGTGCCGTTGTTCTGGCAGCAGTGGAATCTGCGCTCAGAGCTGCTCACGGCAGTCGCGGATGAGGTTGCCCGCGCAGCGGGGGCGCGCTAGGAGAACAGGCGCTGAAGGCGCTGCACGCCCTCAAGGAGCTGATCGTCGCCGAGCGCATAGGCGAGACGGATGTATCCGCTCGGCCCGAATGCCTCGCCGGGAACGACGGCGACCTCCGCCTGATCGAGGATGAGGTCGGCAAGCTCGAGCGACGTCGTCGGCGTAACTCCGCCCCATTCGCGCCCCAGCAGCCCCGTGACATCCGGGTACACGTAGAAGGCGCCCTCGGGTGTCGGGGTCACCATTCCGGGGATCTTGTTGAGCTCGCCCACGATGAGCTTGCGGCGGCGGTCGAACGCGTCGCGCATGGCGAGCACGTCGTCCTGCGGGCCGGTAAGGGCGGCGATGGCGGCGTGCTGCGAGATGTTTGAGACGTTGGAGCTCAAGTGCGATTGCAGGTTGCCAGCACCCTTGATCGCGCGGGCCGGGCCGACCATCCAGCCGAGACGCCATCCGGTCATCGCGTAGCTCTTGGCCACACCGTTGACGAGGATGGTGTTGTCGGCCAGGGCCGGGACGGCCTCAACGATCGACATGGCGTGCGCCGAGCCGTCGTAGACCAGGTTCTGGTAGATCTCGTCGCTGATGACCCACAGATTGTTCTCGAGGGCCCACTCGCCGATGGCCTTGGTCTCTTCTGGGGTGTAGACGGCGCCCGTGGGGTTCGAGGGCGAGACGAAGAGCAGAACCTTGGTGCGCTCGGTGCGTGCGGCTTCGAGCTGCTCGACCGTGACCTTGTATTCCTGGTCAGAGCCCGCGAATACCTCGACGGGCACACCGCCCGCTAGCTTGACGACCTCGGGGTACGTGGTCCAGTAGGGGGCGGGGAGCAGCACCTCATCGCCCTGGCCAACCACGGTGGCGAACGCCTGGTAGACGCCCTGCTTGCCGCCGTTGGTCACAATCACCTGGGCGGCAGAAACCTCAAGCCCGCTGTCGCGGAGCGTCTTTGCGGCAATGGCTTCGCGCAGCGCAGGGAGCCCTGCGGCGGGCGTGTAGCGGTGGTTCTTGGGGTCGAGGACGGCGGCGGATGCTGCCTCGACGATGTGCTGAGGGGTGGCGAAATCTGGTTCGCCCGCCGCAAAACTAATGACGTCGCGGCCCTCGGCCTGGAGGGCCTTTGCTTTGGAGTCGACCTTCAGCGTGGCGGATTCGGCGATCGCGGCGATACGGGGCGAGATGGAGGGGAGTTCGGTCACCGTTCCACAGTAATGGAATCGGGGACCAAGGGGCAGGCGGCGGCGTGCTTACTGCGCGAATGCTGCTACCGCGGCGCGCGCGGGCGGCCCCCAGCTTTACAGCCTCCGAACGGTGTTCTACACTGATGCGTGGTGGTTGAAATCCGCCAAGCTTTTCCATGCCAATTTCGAAGCATGGATGGAACCCAGAGAATCCCAACCCTTATGGTTAAAGCTTGGTATTTCGATGCCGAAGGGCGGTGGCTCAATTGGTAGAGCAGCGGTCTCCAAAACCGCAGGTTGCAGGTTCGAGTCCTGTCCGCCCTGCAGCGTGATCAGCTCACCCTGAGTGCTGGTCAGCGAACAGCCGAAGGTCCTGTGACCTTTCGGTCCACGTCCGGAAGGTAGTAACTGTGGCGAGAAAAGTTATCGACGAGCCGAGTGAGGATGTCGTCGGCAACGCCAAGGCAGAGCGGGCCAAGCGTCGCAGCCCGTTCGCCCGTGTTGCGCTCTTTTTGCGCCAGGTTATTGCCGAGCTCAAGAAGGTCGTCACCCCGACCCGCAAAGAACTCTTCAGCTACACCGCGGTCGTCTTGGTCTTCGTGATCATCATGATGGCCCTGGTTTCGGGGCTCGACCTGCTGTTTGGTTTTGTCGTCGCCTACGTCTTCGGCAACGGCTCAGTCGGCTAATCGTGGCCGGTCGCATGCGACCGACATCCGAAGCCGAATCGTTTGAGATCAATGGAATGAGAATCAGTGTCTGACACAGAACGTGGCGAAATCGAGAACTCCCCCGAGGAGCAGATCGACCTGTCCGTGGCAGCAGAGCAGTCGTCCTATGAGGACGAGGAGCTCGAGGGTCCTGTGCTGGCCGAGGAGATCGAATCCGTGACCCCCGCCGAGCACGAGGCTATGCACGTCATCGACGATGCCGAGGCGAGCCTTGAGGCAGCCCTCGACGCGCAGTCGCCGGCTGGCGACGAGACGGTTGCCGAAGAGGCCGAAGAGGCCGAAGAGGCCGAGGTTGACCCCTACGAGGCGTTCCGCGCCGAGCTCAAGTCCCTGCCGGGCAAGTGGTACGTCATCCACTCGTATGCAGGCTTCGAGAAGCGCGTTAAGCAGAACATCGAGAACCGTCGCGTTTCGATGACCATGGAGGACTACGTCTTTCAGGTCGAGGTGCCGATGGAAGATGTCGTCGAGATCAAAAACGGCCAGCGCAAGCTCGTAACGCGCGTCCGCATCCCCAGCTACGTACTGGTTCGCATGGACCTGAACGAAGACAGCTGGTCGGTCGTGCGTCACACCCCCGGCGTGACCGGCTTCGTGGGCAACGCCCACAACCCGACCCCGCTTCGCTTCGAAGAGGCCTTCCAGATGCTCAAGAGCCTGGTTCAGGTCGTTGAGGCTCCCACCAAGGGTGGAGCTAAGGGCGGCAAGGCCGTTCAGCGCTCGATCCCTCAGGAAGTCGACTTCGAGGTCGGCGAGACCATCACGATCAAGGAGGGCTCGTTCGCGGGTCTGCCCGGGTCGATCAGCGAGATCAAGCCCGAGAGCGGCAAGCTCACAGTGCTCGTGTCGCTCTTCGAGCGTGAGACCCCCGTCGAGCTCAGCTTCGACCAGGTCACCAAGCTTTAATATCAACTAGACCACCGCAGCTCGGAACGGCCGGGCAGGCGGAAGAGCATCCGAATTCAGGATGCTCGACAACGAAAGAAGGAAACAATGGCACCGAAGAAGAAGGTTACGGGTCTGATCAAGCTTCAGATCCAGGCCGGCGCCGCCAACCCCGCCCCGCCCATCGGCCCGGCACTTGGCCAGCACGGCGTGAACATCATGGAGTTCTGCAAGGCGTACAACGCCGCGACCGAGTCGCAGCGCGGCAACGTCATCCCCGTTGAGATCACCGTCTACGAGGACCGCTCCTTCACCTTCATCCTGAAGACCCCGCCCGCCGCAGAGCTCATCAAGAAGGCTGCCGGCGTTGCCAAGGGTTCTGGCACTCCTCACACGGTCAAGGTCGCCAAGCTGACCCAGGACCAGGTTCGCGCCATTGCTGAGCAGAAGATGGCTGACCTCAACGCCAACGACATCGATGCAGCTTCGAAGATCATCGCGGGCACCGCTCGTTCGATGGGCATCACGGTCGACGCGTAGGTCTACCACCCCATTTTTTGGCGACTTCGGTCGCTGTAGTGGAAGAGCCCGCCTGGCTCGCTACCCACGAACTCACTTTTAGGAGAACACCATGGCAAAGAAGTCCAAGGCCTACCGGGCCGCAGCCGAGAAGATCGAAGAAGGCAAGTTCTACACGCCCGCCGAGGCCGTAGACATCGCCCGTGAGACCGGCTCGAAGAAGTTCGACTCGACCGTTGAGGTTGCCCTCAAGCTCAACGTCGATCCCCGCAAGGCTGACCAGATGGTTCGCGGTACCGTGATCCTTCCCCACGGAACCGGCAAGACCGCCCGTGTCATCGTCTTCGCAACGGGCCCCGCGGCTGAGGCAGCTATCGCTGCTGGCGCCGACGAGGTCGGTGGCGACGAGCTCATCGAGAAGGTCGCCGCTGGCTGGACCAACTTCGACTCGGCCGTTTCGACGCCCGAGTTCATGGGCAAGGTTGGACGCCTCGGAAAGGTCCTCGGACCGCGTGGCCTCATGCCGAACCCCAAGACCGGCACCGTCACCCCCGACACGGCCAAGGCCGTGAACGAGATCAAGGGCGGAAAGATCGAGTTCCGCGTTGACAAGCACGCCAACGTGCACTTCATCGTTGGCAAGACGTCGTTCGATGTTGAGAAGCTCAACGAGAACCTCAAGGCAGCGCTCGACGAGGTTGTTCGCCTCAAGCCAAGCTCCGCTAAGGGCCGCTACCTCGCCAAGGCGACGCTGTCGACCACGTTTGGCCCCGGCATCCCCGTGGACGTCAACGCAATCTAGTTTCGCTTAGCGACTGAGGTCGCCCAGCTACTACAGAAAGGCCCCGCTTCGGCGGGGCCTTTTTTGTGTTGGTACGGG
>NZ_JBACFR010000008.1:0-9330 GCF_056262345.1 Homoserinimonas sp. | reverse complement strand
CCACTAGCGTTAAGTAATGACGCCTTTTTCGCTGGGTGATGCGAGCATCCGATGAGGCTGTGGTCGGTGCATCCGAGCCTTCTCGATCGCCAGGCTCTCGTCGCGTGTTGGCGGGAGGGCCTGCTCGCGCAGTCGGTGATCGGCAAGCAGTCTGGCGGCTACAGCAATCATCCGCAGCTCGCGCGATTTCGGGAATGCGATGACCCGATGGCCTCGCTGGGCGCTTTTCTCTCGGCAATCGTGGACGAAGCGGATGCCCGTGGCTATCGATTCGCCCGCGAGAAGATCGTGGGCCGGGGCGCGGTGCCGCCGATCCCGCTTGCGGAGGGTCAGCTCGCGCATGAATGGGGCCACCTGCTGACCAAGCTGCGGGTGCGCAGCCCTGACCGCGCCGCAGAGCTTGCCTCGCTCGTGCTGCCGCCAGCGCATCCGGTTTTTACGGTGGTGCCGGGCCCGATCGCGTCGTGGGAGCGCCCGCTCGGCTGAAGCGCCTCAAGAGCGCCCCGAAGCGCCCCTAGCGCACCCCTAAAGCGCCCCCAGCGCCACTCTTGCGCGATCCGCCTCGTGAGGGGTCCCCAATGCATGCTCAGGATGCTCGCGAAGGCGCATTCCGGACCCCTCGGCGGGAACTGGTCGCGGCGACGGCCAACGTGCGGGCCAGCCCCGGGCGCTACCTCACCAGGGTGCGACGCGTGATTTCTGCGGCGGCTTTCGTGATCAGCGACTCCGGCAGCGGGAGGCCGTAGACAAAGTTCACGGAGTCTTTGCCGGAGCGGTAAGGCGCGATCTCCTTCTCGAGTTCGCCCGCAAAAACCGGCACGGGATACATGCCGATGTGCTTCTTCCACGCGCCAAAGTAGATGCCATAGCGCCCATTGATTGACACCCGCACGATTCCGTAGCTGATCGTTTCGGGAGCATCCGTCGCCCCGCCCTCGGTGATTCCCGCGTGGATGGCCAGCTGCACCCTGCGGAGCATCGCCTGCACCTCGGCATCGAACGATGCGATGTAGTCGTCAACGGTTTCGGGCTTCTCTGCCATGATTCCTCCAGATGAACGGATGTGGCGTGGGCGGATGCCGCGCTGCGGTCAGGCTCCTGCGGGTGGGTCGATGAGCAGCGAGGCGCGCTCGTCGAGGTAGCGGGCGAAGTCGATGGATGTCGCGGGCGTGGCGCCTGCGGTCCACCGCACGAGAGCGCGGCCATCGTGCACGTAGACCCTGCCGGCTGCGCCGGTCAGGGCTTCGGGGTCGAGCGTCACCGGCCGGGCGTCGAAGTTGACGGTCTGCCCCGGTGCGAAGCCGCCGCGCACGGCAGCCGCACGGTGAGCGCGCCGTTCCTCGCCCGACGCGGACTGGTAGTTGGGGCGGCCCGGCTCCACGGCGCGAGTGCTGATACCGGCCTCATAGAGGGTCCCGTCGCGAGCGAGGAGCAGCACGCCCAGGTGCCACACCCTGGCAATCTCGCGCAGCAGAGGCTCGCGCTGCACGAACAGGATGCGGCGCGGCGTAACCATCTCGGCGAGCGTCTCATCGGCGACGGCAGCATCCGCGAGTCGCTTCGTGGTGGCCGCGATGGCATCGCGCATCGCGGCGATGGTGGCATCGGCTGCTGCGGCGTCCATGGTGCGCTCCTGAAAGACTGGGGGCTTCCAGCCTAGAACCGCAGGCTGCCCTGCCGCTTGCGGATGCGCTTGCGGATGCGCTTGCGGATGCGGTTGTGCTTGCACAGGCCCTGTTCACATTCGCCAACCCGAGGATTGCTACCCTGGGGGCAGGGTCATCACCGACCCCCGGACGACGGTTCAGTACCCGGAACGCGACAAGACTGGCCACGGGAGTTGAATCGTCATGGCATGGATCATTCTGATCGTCTCAGGAGTTCTCGAAGCCGTCTGGGCCACCGCCCTCGGCAAGTCGGAGGGCTTCACCAAGCTCTGGCCGACCGTCATTTTTGGCGTCACGCTGGTGGCCAGCATGGTCGGGCTCGCGCTGGCAATGCGGGAGATCTCGACAGCAACGGCCTACGCGGTGTGGGTGGGCATCGGCGCCTCAATTACGGTGATCTACGCGATGATCACGGGTGATGAGCCGGCGTCCCTCATCAAGATTTTGCTCATCATGGGCCTCGTTGGTTGCATCGTCGGCCTCAAGGTGGTCAGCGGCGCAGAGCACTAACCCCGGCTCGGCACGCGTTCGAGCAGCACGATCGCCTCGTAGTGATTCGTGTGGGGGAACATGTCGAGCACCCGCGCCCGCGTCGGCACGAGGGAGGGCATCGCGGCGAGATCGCGGGCCAGAGTGACCGAGTTGCAACTGGAGTAGACGACGGTCTGCACTGAGGATGCTTCGAGCCAGCCGCTGAGGTCTGGCCCGATTCCACGACGAGGCGGGTTCACGATCACCAGGTCGGGAGCTTCGCTGGATGCCAGGGCAAACGCCGTGGCATCCGCAGTTTCGAAGGCAATTCCTGGCAAGCCGATGCTCGCGGCCCGCGCGCTTTCGATGGCTTCGGCGCTGACCTCGATTCCCGTGACGGTGCGGCCGGGCGCTGCGCAGTGCAGCGCGAAACCGCCGACCCCGCAATAGAGGTCCCACACGCTTGCGGGGTTCACCGAATCGACCCATTCGCGCGCCTGGCGATAGAGCGCGGAGGCGATCGCGGTGTTGGTTTGAAAGAAGCTTTGCGGGCGCAGCGCGAGCTCTACATCGCCGACCCGCATGGGCAGTGTGCTCTGGGCGGTCAGCAGAATCTCGTCGAACCCCTCGATCGCCGCCCGATGCTCCGGCAGCAGGTTGGCGCTGGTCACGCGCAGGGAGGGCACGCGCTGCTCAAGCCACGGAAGGTGCTTGCGGATGCGCGGCAGCGACTCGCTCGACCGCAACACGAATCGCAGCATGAGGTCTCCGTCGGCCGATTCGGTGAGCAGAACGTTCTTGAGTTCGCCGCGGCGGGCCGCAACGTCATAGGGCACGAGCCCCGCGAGCGTAATGAAGTCGGCGATGCCGGGGAATGCGGCGGTGAGGCCGGGTTGCAGAATGCCGCATCCCTGCAGGTCGATGCCCCGCATCTGCCCGTCGAGAAGCCCCAGGGTTGGCGCGTCGACGGTGCCGCCGACGACCATTTTGGCCTTGTTGCGAAAGCCCGATTCCGCACTGGCGACGGGGGGCATCCACTGGATGCCCGGGTGGGCGGCGAGCATCCGCTGGCAGTGGGCATGCTTATCGGCCAGCTGTTCGGAGTACGGCTGGGGGAGGAGGGTGCACGAGAGGCAGAGACCCGCGTCGAAGTAGGAGCACTGCATGGCCGCCCAGTCTAATTTGCCGGTGCTGGCATGAGCTGTCAGGCGAACCGCCGAGGGGTCCCTAATGTGTGTTCCGCGGCGTCGGGAAGGCACATTTGGGACCCCTCAGCGAGAGGTGGGCGGGAGTTACGCGAGCCCGCCCGCGAGCCCGGGAGCCCGGGAACCCGCGAGCCGCGAGCCCGCCCGCCGCTACGCGAACGTGACCTCGAGGGTGCCGAGCTCGCCGAACGACGCCGAGATGGTGTCGCCGGGGGCGATCGCCACGGCGGCCGTGATGGAGCCGGCCATGATGAGTGAGCCGGCGGGCAACGTCTGCCCGAGCGCGCCCAGCGTGTTGGCCAACCACAGCGCGCCCTCAAGCGGATGCCCGAGCACGGCCGCGCCAACGCCCTCTCCGACGATCTCGCCGTTGCGGGACATGGCGACCGGCAGGGCGGCGAGGTCGACGGTGTCGAGGGTCGCGGTGCCCACGCCAACCAGAACGGCTCCGGATGACGCGTTGTCGGCGATCGTGTCGGCGAGCGTGATCTTCCAGTCGGCGATGCGCGAGTCGATGATCTCGAGCGAGATGACCGCGTGGTCAACCGCATCCTTGAGGTCGTCGATCGTGAGGCCGGGGCCCGTGACATCTTTGCCGAGTACGAAGGAGATCTCGGGCTCGATGCGCGGCGCGATGAATCCGGCGAGGGAGACCGGTGCCGAAGCATCCAGCAGCATGTCGTCGAACAGGTGCCCGAAGTCGGGCTGATCGACGCCGAGCTGCTTCTGCATTGCGAGCGACGTGAGGCCAACCTTGTAGCCGATCACGCTGCGGCCGGCGTTCTTCCACGCGGCGACCTGGTGCATCTGCACCCCGTAGGCGTCCTCAACGGTCATGTCGGGCGCCGTTGCCGTGAGCGGCGCGATCGGCTGCTGCGTTTCGTGTGCCGTGAGCAGGGCGGTGCCGAGAGACTCAGTGGCCGTGGTGGTCAGGCTCATTCTCATGCTCCCTTGCGTGCGTCGAGTAGGTCGAGGGCGACGTCGACGATCATGTCTTCTTGCCCGCCCACCATGCGGCGGCGGCCGAGCTCGAAAAGGATCTCCATCGTCGAAATGCCGTACTTGGCGGATGCTGCTTCCGCGTGCAGCAAGAAGCTGGAGTAGACGCCCGCATAACCCAGGCTTAGCGTCTCACGGTCGACCTGCACGGGGCGAACCTGAAGCGGGCGAACGATGTCGTCGGCCGCGTTCATGAGCGCGACGAGGTCGGTCCCGTGGTTCCAGCCCATCTTGTCGGCGACGGCGATGAACACCTCGAGCGGGGCGTTGCCTGCCCCTGCACCCATCCCCGTGAGGCTCGCGTCGACGCGGTTGGCGCCGGCCTCGACGGCGGCGACCGAGTTGGCGACGCCGAGCGACAGGTTGTGGTGGGCGTGAACGCCGATCTCGGTGCTGGGGTCGAGCACATCGCGCAGGGCGTTGACGCGGTCGGTCACGTCGTTCATGGTCTGCGCGCCGCTGGAGTCGACCACGTAGATGCACTGGGCGCCGTAGCCCTCCATGAGCTTGGCCTGCTTGCCGAGTTCAGCGGGGGTCGTCATGGCGCTCATCATGAGAAAGCCCGTGGTGTTGAGCCCGATCTCGCGAGCGGTCTCAATGTGCTGAGCCGAAACATCCGCCTCGGTGCAGTGCGTTGCAACACGCACGTAGCTGACGCCGGCGGATGCGGCGCGCTTGAGGTCGTGGATCGTGCCGACACCCGGCAGAAGCAGGGTGGCGATGGCGATGTTCTCGGCGACCTCGGCGGCGGCCTCGATCCACTCGACGTCGGAGTGTGCGCCGAAGCCGTAGTTAACGGTGGAGCCGGCGAGGCCGTCGCCGTGCGCGACCTCGACGCTGTCGACGCCGGCCTTGTCGAGGGCCGAAACGATGTCGCGCACGTTCTGCAGCGTGTACTGGTGGCGAACGGCATGGCTGCCGTCGCGCAGGGTTACATCCGAGATGAAGAGCTTGTCGGTCGTGGGGTCGAATGCGGTCATGCTGCCGCCTCCTTGTTCATGCGCAGGGCCATGGTCTCGGCGGTGCGCAGGGCGGCCGAGGTCATGATGTCGAGGTTGCCGGCGTAGGCGGGCAGGTAGTGGGCGGCGCCCTCTACTTCAAGAAAGACGCTCGTCTTGAGCCCCGTGAACGGGCCGAACCCCGGGACGACGACGGGAGTTGTGATCTCGTCGAACTGCACGCGCTGCTTGTGGCGATAGCCGGGAACATACGAGTTCACCCTGGCGACCATGTCTTCGACAGCCTTCTCGATTGCGGCGCGGTCGCCATCCTCGCTCAGGGTGAAGACGGTGTCGCGCATCATGAGGGGCGGCTCGGCGGGGTTCAGCACGATGACGGCCTTGCCGAACTGCGCACCGCCCACCTTCACGAGCGCCTCCGAGGTTGTTTCGGTGAATTCGTCGATGTTGGCGCGGGTTCCGGGGCCAGCCGACTTGCTGGCGATCGAGGCGACGATCTCCGCGTAGGCGACGGGAACCTGGCTGGCGATGGCCGAGACGATCGGGATGGTGGCCTGGCCACCGCACGTGACCATGTTCACGTTGGAGGCGTCGAGGTTCTCTTCGAGGTTGACGACGGGCACGCAGTAGGGGCCGATCGCCGCAGGGGTGAGGTCGATGAGGCGGATGCTGGGCTTGGCCGCGAGCAGCTTCTCTGAGTTGTAGACATGGGCGCGGGCCGAGGTGGCGTCGAAGACGAAGTCGAGGTCGGCGAAGAGGTCGTGCTCGATGAGACCGTCCACGCCTGAGGAGATCGCGGCGATGCCCATGCTCGCGGCCCGGCGCAGGCCGTCGGATTCGGGGTCGATGCCCACGAGGGCGACAACTTTGAGGGTTCCGCTGCCGCGGAGGATCTTGATCATCAGGTCGGTGCCGATATTGCCGGATCCGATGATGGCCGCGGTAGCGACGTGGCTCATGCGGTGCCTTTCTGTGGGAATTACGCGCGAGCACTCGTTCGAAGTTTCGGCGTCTGTTCTATATATCGAACACGGTTGACGTGTCGATGTCAATTGGGCGCGCATCCGCCCGCATTTGCGCCTGCCGCCGCAGCCGAGTATTGATTAGGCATGGCCCGCCTCACTCCCGCCGTCGTGCGCACCCTCGACATCCTCGAGCTGTTTCTCGACGGCGACGCCCCGCTCAGCGCGCCCGACGTGGTTCGACTCACGGGGCTGCCCCGAACATCCGTGCATGAACTGCTCGCAACGCTCGTCGCCCGCGACTACCTGCAGAAGGACGAGAGTGGCGCCTATCGGCTCGGGGTGCGCCTGCTGCAGCTGGGCAACGCCTACTCGTCTCGCTTCGACATGCTCACGGCAGCTAACGAGGCGGCGCGCGAGCTCTCGGCGCGGCTGGGAGAAACCGTGAGCGTGGCCGTGCTCGAAGGCGCCGACGTGTTCTACCTGGCCAAAGTCGAAGCGCGCGACAACCTGCGGCTGCCCTCAAGCATCGGCCACCGCCTGCCCGCCAACGCCACAGGGCTCGGCAAGGCGATGCTCGCGTATGTGTCGCCGCCGCGGCTGCGTGAGCTGTTTCCGGATGTCGGCCAGCTGCCCGTGATGACCGCCAGCAGCATCCGCACCCTGCCTGAGCTTGAAGAGAACCTCGCCGGCGTGCGCGAGAGCGGCGTGGCGTTCGAGCGCGAAGAATCGACGCCCGATGTCAGTTGCGTCGCGGCCCCCGTGCGCGACTCGACCGGAGCGGTCGTCGCCGCGATCAGCGTCTCGGTGCCCACCGCCCGCTTCGCTCAGCGCGCCGAAAACGAGTGGGCTGACGAGGTGCGAGCCGCGGCCGACGAGTTTTCGGCACGACTGGGGTTCGCGGCGCCTCGGCGCTGACGGGCCCGTGTCAGGCCCCTCCGTCCGTCCCGTCCATCACATTGGTGCCATCCGAGAGCACCTCAGAGAGGATGCCGAACAGGTTGTTGTCCGGGTCGAGAATGTAGGCGGTGCGGCCGATTCCCTCCATGTCCTCAAGCGCCATCGCCTCGGTGCCCCCCAGCTCTAGGGCCTTAGCGAAGGTCGCATCGGCATCTGCCACGCCCACCACGATGTTGCAGCCGTTGATAGCCGAGCCGGGTTCAGGTCGCGGACCCTCGCGCTCGGTAAGCCCGCCGTTGATGCCGTGGCCCGGCTGCCGCGCCGTGTTGATTGCCCCGTCGCCGGTGTCGATCATCCAATACGACATTTCGCCGTACTGGGTGAACTTCCAGTCGAAGAGCTGCGAGTAGAAGTCGAGGAGTTTTTGTGGTTCTGTCGCGTGGATTTCGAAGTGCACAACGAGATTCGCCATGATGCCTCCTTGCATTGGTGCCAGGATGCTACGCCAGCCCAGGTGCGCAAGCCAGGCCCTCCCCCTGAGTATTTTGCCGAGCAGGGCCGTGCGCCCCGTGCACCCCGCCCCGTGAGGGGTCCCATATTCGTGCCCGACAGCATCCGGAAGCCGCATTTCGCGCCCCTCGCGCGGGCGGGTGGGCGGGCGACCCAGTGCGAGGGCTAGCGGGCTGGATGCTTACACGGCGTCCGGCTGGCTCGGCACAGCCGTCGGCAGCGGGCGACCCTTTCTCGAGAGCAGCACGGTCATTCCGATTCCGACGGCCAGAAGGATGATCGCCGCAGCATTCCACGCGATGTCGTAGGGCACGATGTCGACCCGGTAGCGGATCTGATGCAGGCCCAGCAGCTTGTGGTCGACGATTCCGTCCCAGAGTTGAAATAGGCCGAGCCCCACGATGAAGCCCGCCCAGGCCGCCCCCGTCCAGAATGTGCGCCGCCGTCGGGCGTCGAGGAGGAGAAAGAACCCGGCGACGAGGGCGAAGAGTTCGGCGGCGTGCAGGAGG
Organism: Homoserinimonas sp.; assembly: GCF_056262345.1. NCBI lineage: Bacteria > Bacillati > Actinomycetota > Actinomycetes > Micrococcales > Microbacteriaceae > Homoserinimonas > Homoserinimonas sp. The sequence continues at coordinate 1,148 of NZ_JBACFR010000008.1, read as the reverse complement.
CCGTCAGAGGCCAGCGCGATATCGGGCGTGGAATTGTCGTAGAAGTGGTGCCACGCCAAGATCTGGTGGAACACGATCTCGTCGATGGCCGCCATTACGGCCATCCCGATCAGGAACGCGCCCCAGAACGATCGGTTCCGCACTGCTGACCGGTGCATCCGTTCTGTGGTTCGGTCTGTCATGGCTTTCTCCTCTCATCGGTGGTCTGCAGACAGCGCGCCCGCGGGATGAAATGTTTCAGGGTTTGTTCGGCGCAGCTCATGCCCTGTGCGCCGGTAAAGCTCTGCGCAGAGAAGCACGATCAGGAAAAAGTCGACGGCATCCCCGCCGTAATACATGAGTTGGGCGCCGAACTGCACATCAGCCGCGCTGAATTCTGGCGGGGGGTATGCGTAGAGCAGCTTTGCCAGCACGCCGTGGGCGGCCAGCGAGAGCACCAGCACGGTCGCCCGCAACGGGAACGACGCGCGATGCGGCGACGGGTCGACCAGCACCAACGATGCCGTGTACAGCACGCCGGCGGCGAGAAAATGAGCCATCACGAGCAGGTGCAGAAGTGCGTTGTTCTGCATCGCCTCGAACAGCGGCGTCCGGTAGACAACCCACATCCCGCCAACGTTCAGCAGGGCCGCCACCACGGGGTTGGTGACCGTGCGGGCGGGGGCGCTGTTCAGGAGTCGGCTCAGCCTGCGGGCTGGCACAACGGAGAGGGTGCGCAGAGCCAGGGTTACGGGAGCCGCCAACACCAGAAACAGCGGGGCGACCATGCCCACCAGCAGGTGGGCGAGCATGTGCCCGGTAAAGCTCGTGTGCGACCATGACGCGATGGGGCCAACAAATCCGCACGCGGCCGCGGCCATGCCGGCCACCCAGAACAGGCTCCTGAACCACGGCCACCGCCGTCCGCGTCGCGCCTGAATCGCCGTTGCGACCAGGTAGGCGGCCGCGGCGAAGAGGAACGGCCAGAGGAGCACGACGTCGACCAACCAGGCGCCGGGGGCACCCGATCCGTGATGCTCATGGGTGTTATAGACCACCAAGACAGGCCTCACCGTCATCCACCGAGACTTCTCTTACGCCTAGGGACGCTAGTCCAGTGGGTCGGCCGCGCACACCTACCGGCGTCGGTTCTGCGTGAGGCCCTTCAC
>NZ_JBACFR010000007.1:0-10893 GCF_056262345.1 Homoserinimonas sp. | reverse complement strand
CTTGGCAGGGTCTGAAGCGAGGGCCGCCGCAAACTTCTCGGCATCGAACTCGATGGTGCCGTGCTTGGTGATGTTGATGCCGACATCTGCGGGGGAGTGGCCGTTGATCGGCATCGAGATCGCCGAGAGCAGGCTCTGTTTCGCCGAACGCACGGTGCTGTCGCCCGAGAAGACTCCGCCGGTCGTTGCCCCGTCGGTGCCAATAGAGACCTTGGTGCGGGCGTCGATGAAGGAGAAGATCTCCGTAAGAGACGTGACGAGGTCCTTAGCGACCTTGGTCGCCCCTTCTACGTCGCGAGCAACGGTAAGAGTGACGGGGTTCGGGTCGGCCTTGGCCACCGTCACCGACACACCAGGCAGCAGTGCCTCGAATGAGTTTGTGGCCGAGGTCACCGTCTGCGACGCGGCAGTTCCCGCCCACAGGGTGATCTCGGCATCTTGAGCCGCCGTGATGATCGCGGCACCGGGGGTGGCCAACACATCGACTGCCGTCGACGCTGCCACGTCTGCCGCAGTGCCCTGGTAGATCGAGAAGCCAGAGGTCGCGCCCGTGCTGGTTCCGGTGAGTTGAAGCCTGAAGAGGGGGTCGCCGCTGCCGTCGACACCCGAGGCCACCTTGAGTGCCCTGACTCCGACGCCTGCGTCGTTGATTGCCTTGGCGACGGCGTCGAGCGACGAGGAGGCCGGGGTGAGCTCTGTCGTGGTGCCGTTGCTGCCCACGATCGTGAGCGTCGGGGGCGTCGACCATTCGCGCATTGCCGCGGTGACGCCGGACTGCGCCTGTGCGAGCTTGTCAACGACAAAATCGATTGATCCGGCCGCTGCGCCACTGCCTACGGTGGCCGTTGCGCCATCCGAACTGGTCAGCGCGGTGTGCAGGTCGAGCGCCGTTGGCTTGGCCGCGGCTTTGGATAGGTCTCCCAGAGCAGCGATGCGCTGGTTGAGGGCCTGAAGCACCGTGACGATGCTGGTCGTGCGGGTTGCTTTGTTCTTGAGAAGCGTCTGGGGGACCGCTTCGATCTGCATCAGAGAGGCAATGAGTTCCTTTGTCGGAAGCCCACTGGCGAGGCCATCAAGCGAAATTCCCATGATTTCCTCCCCCTGATTTGGTGTTAGGTGCGTGTGATGTAGGTGCGCGAATGTGACCAACACCCGGTGGCAGCCGTGCAGCGAGATTCAGGCTCGCGCACCGCCGCCCCCGGGCGTTGGCTATTCACTGTGCTGCTTAGCCGAGGAGCTGAAGAACGCCCTGGTTCGACTGGTTTGCCTGAGCAAGCATCGCGGTGCCAGCCTGCGACAGGATGTTCGCGCGGGTGTAGTTGACCATCTCGCTTGCCATGTCGGTGTCGCGGATACGCGACTCCGCAGCGGCAAGGTTCTCCGCCGAGACGTTGAGCGAGTTGATCGTCGACTCGAAGCGGTTCTGCACGGCACCGAGGTTGGCGCGTGAGGTGGAGATAGCCGTGATCGCGGTGTCGATCGCGGTGATGGTCGTCTGTGCAACGCCGTTGCTGTCAACGTCGAAACCAACACCTGCGGCGGTTCCGTCAGCGGACGCAAGCGTTCCGACCGACGTAGCAACGTTGGCGAGGGTTACGGCAATGGCGTTGTTGGCGTCGCCGTTGGCACCCACCTGGAACGTCAGCTCGGCACCCTTGAGCAGGTTGATGCCGTTGAACTTGGTCGACTCCGTGATGCGGTAGAGCTCCTTGCTGAGCTCTCCGGCCTCGGTCTCGATCGCCGTGCGAGCCTCGGGGCTGTTCGAGTCGTTACCACCCTGAACAGCGAGGTCACGCATACGCTGGAGGATGGAGTGAACCTCGGTCAGGGCGCCTTCTGCGGTCTGGATGACCGAGATGCCGTCCTGGGCGTTACGAGCGGCAACGTTGAGTCCGTTGACCTGCGAGCGCAGGCCCTCGGAGATCGAGAGGCCGGCCGCGTCGTCCGCTGCACGGTTGATACGCAGACCACTGGACAGCTTCTCCAGCGACTTCGACAGGTCGTTCTGCGTGTTGGACAGGTTGCGGTACGAGTTGAGTGCCGCGACGTTGGTGTTGATCTGCATACCCATGGTGTTTTCCTCCGTGATGTGGGTTGTGGTTCACCAGCCCATCCATGGGCCGGTAATCCTAGCTATCGGCTGCCGTTCGGCATCCGTTAGAAGGAATTCTTAAATTGTGGTGATCTCTGTCAGGATGCGATGGTGCGGTCGAGCGCCGTTCCCGCGGTTGCCATACGGCTCATGCCGCTCGTGGCCTGGCCGGCGAGGCGGGCGAGGTAGGCGCTGCGACTCGCGGCAGAGATGCGGGATTCCGGAGCGCGTTCGATGTCGTCGTCGGAGAAGTGGGTGTTCATGCCGTCGCGCAGCAGGCGAATGGCCTCCGAACGCTGCTGGGAGACAGCCGAGTGGGTGATCCCCATCTCTTCTGCGATCTCCTTGACGGTCTTGTCGTCAAAGTAGATGGCCGTGACAATGTGGCGCATCTTCTCGGGCAGCACGTCGACGGCGGAGTGCAGGAATCCGGTGCGCTCCGCTTCGAGCACGGTGTCTTCTGGCTGCTGCGACTCGGAGACGAGCAGTTCGGCGGTGATCTCGTCGAGTGTGCTCATGGTGCGGCCGGCATCCGCCATGGCCTCCTGGGCTGAAGCGCGGTCGACGCCGAGCGCTGCGGCGATCTCATCAACAGAGGGAGCGCGGCCGAGGGTTGCCGTGAGCTGCTCTTCGATCGCCATCGTCTGCTTAATGCGCTTGCGGGTACCGCGGCTTGCCCAGTCGCCCGCGCGGAGCTCGTCGGCGAAGGCGCCGGTAATGCGCTTGCGAGCGAACGCGCCAAAGGGAATGCCGAGCTCAGGCTTGAACGACTCGGCGGCCGAGATCAGGCCGAGTGCGCCCGCTGAGGCAAGGTCGTCCCGCGAAAGGTGGGTGGCCCGAGCGCAGAGCTCGGAAACCAGATATCCCACGAGTGGCAGGTTGTCGACCACCAGTGTGTTGCGCGCAGTGAGATTCACCAGCATTACCCCCGTTGTGCTTAAAAGCGTGTGGAACATGTTTGGGTAAGCGACGTGCTGGTTCGGGTCCGAACGTCCAGTCGAGACTGCCGGGTGAGGCCGCTTCGGGTGACCACAACCGCCGTGATCCTCGACTGTTTGTCGCCTTTGATCGATTGCGATCTCGGCGACTGCGGCGACTCTATGCCCGCGAAAGGGCCAAACTCTCACCCAACACCTGAACTTTTTTTGGTCACTGTCCCCCCTAGGGGGGAGCAGCTCCCCATAACTGGGGTAGACGACACACGTAGCGGCATTGCCGAAGAGATTCGGATATATCCCCTAACGGAGCCGCTAGCCTTGCCGATAGTCCATTTCAAGCGCCGACCCGGGCGACTGACTACGACGCTGTGCGCCGTGACCCCGATAAACGAACGACAGGAGAGACCGTGGGAGCCAACGACGTGTCCGCCACCCTGTGGCGAGAACGCGAGCTCCTCGAGCTCCTGCTCTTCAAGCTAGAAGAAGAACAGCTCCTTCTCACCGCGGGCAAAACCCGCTGGCTCCAGCACGCAACCCGCGAGGTCGAGCAAGTGCTCGAACGGCTTCGACCCCTCAACCTCACCCGCACGGTCGAGGTTTCTGCCCTCGCAGAAGAATGGGGCGCGCCGGGCGAAGCGACGCTGCGCGACCTCATCAACCACGCTCCAGAAGGCCCCTGGTCAGAGATCTTCTCGAACCACCTGACCGCGATGACCGAGCTCACGGGCCAGATCGCCCAGCTTCGTGACTCGAACGAGCAGTTCCTGCGGTCTGCCCTTCGCTCAACGCAAGAGACCATTGCAGGGATCGGCAACGATCCCGGCACCTACGACGCCTCCGGCCAGGCCAACGACTCTGGCACCGGGGCCCGACTCATCGACGAAAGACTCTAGGCGGCACCATGAGCACCTTCAGCGGACTTAACACCGCCTATACCGCCCTCACTGCGGCCCGCAACGGGCTGGATGTCGTGGGGCAGAACATCGCCAACCTCAACACCCAGGGCTACACCCGGCAGCGCGTGACGACCGCCTCGATTGGCGGGCTCGCGAACGTGGGCGCCCTCTCCCACGGCGTCACGGTAGGCCAGGGCGTCGCCACCGAGGGCATCGCGCGTCTCGGCGACATCTTTCTCGACTCCAAGGTTCGTTCGTCCGCCGCCTCTTCTGGCTACTGGAACGTGCGGAGCAGCGCTCTCGACACGATCGAGAGCGTCCTCCAGGAGCCCGGCAAGAACGGCATCTCCAACCAGCTGCAGACGTTCTGGTCCGCGTGGCAAGACGTTTCGAACCGGGCCGGCGAGCCAGCATCCGCCAGCGTTCTCCTCGAGCAGGCCGGCGTTCTCGCTGCCCGCATCGGCAATGGGTACACCGAGATTGCGGCCGAATGGTCTGATCTGCGCGCCCAGACGGATGGCATGGCTTCGGAACTCAACGAAGCCGCCTCGCAGGTGGCCGGGCTCAATGGCCGCATCCGAAGCGCCCTCGCCGCTGGCGAGTCGGTCAACGAACTCATGGACAAGCGCTCGAGCCTCACCGCCACGATCGCCTCTCTCGCGGGAGGAACGGCGCGCGAAACCGCCGACGGCACGGTCGAAGTCCTTATCGGTGGCAACGCCATCGTGAGCGGCGACACGTTCAGGCCCATCTCGGTGGCCGGCGGGCGCATCATGGCCGACGGAGCCGGCGACCCCGTGCGACTGGAGTGGAACCACCGGCCAGACACCCCCATCTCCCTCGATGGCGGCGAAATCGCTGGCGCAATCGCGTCACTCGCCCCCGCAGATGCAACCCGAACGGGCGGCTCCCTTGCCGGGGCAGCGGCGTCGTTCACCGCCCTCGCCGTTTCTCTTCACGACCGAGTGAACTCAGTCCACCGCACCGGAGAAACCGCCAACGGTTCCACCAACCTCGATTTCTTCGGCTGGGCCGGCGGCGTCGTCGACGCCCGCAACCTCGTCGTCGTCGCCACCTCGGTCGACACCATCGCCTCGTCGAACTCCGGTGCGGGCGCCTACAACGGCGGTATCGCCGACGCGATCTCGCAGATCGGCGTCGACCCATCCGGCCCCTCCGCCGTGTGGTCCACGATCGTTACGGGAATCGGTGTCGCCTCCCGCACGGCCGGTCACCAGGCAGACCTCTCCACCATTTCGGTCAACGCTGCAATCGGTGCACAGCTCGCGCACTCGAGCGTCGACATCGACGAAGAGAACATCAACATGCTGAGCTTTCAGCTCGCCTATCAGGGCGCCGCCCGGGTCATGACGGCCGTCGACGAGATGCTCGACACCCTCATTAACCGCACCGGCGTCGTAGGGAGGTAACCCGTGATCACCAGAACCACGAGCACCCTTCTGATGCGCACAGCGCAGCAGAACCTGCAGAACTCAATGGCCACGCTCGGCGCGGTACGGGAGAAGGCGACAAACCTGCAGCGCATCGGCCGCCCCTCCGACGACCCCATCGGCACGGCCAACTCCCTGCTCGTGCGCGCGGAGCAGGCGTCAACAGACCAGTACAAGCGCAACATCTCCGACGGGCTCGGATGGCTCTCCACCGTTGATTCCACCCTCAGCAACGTCACCGGCCTTCTCAACCGCGTACGCGACCTCACGGTGCAGGGCGCCAACGACGGCGCAATGTCGCCGACCGCGAAGGAGGCGATCGCCGTCGAGCTCGAAAGCCTGCGAGAAGACCTCCTCGTGCAGGCCAACAGCACCTACCTCGGCCGCACAATCTTCGCCGGCAGCTCCAACGCAGGTGCCGCGTTCGTCGCAGACCCCACCAGCCCCGACGGCCTCGCCTTCAGCGGCGCGCCAGGCAGCTCCGTCGAGCGTCGCATCGACGGGCACTCGCTTGTTCGCGTCGATTCCGATGGCACCACGGTCTTCGGGCAGGGTGCAGCCTCGGTGTTCGCGCTCGTCGACTCGATTGTCGCCGACCTGCGGGGCGGCACCAACGTGGGAGTCAAGCTCGTTGACATCGATGCCAGACTTGAAGTGATCAAGGGAGAGTGGGCCACGGTCGGCACACGGCATTCCCAGGTGATGAAAGCGGAGGAGACCACGATGTCGAAGGCTATTGCCCTCGAATCGCAGCGGTCCGAGATCGAAGACCTCGACCTCGGCAGGGCGATCCTTGACCTACAGGCTCAAGAGGTCTCCTACCAGTCGGCCCTCGCCGTTTCGGCCCGCGTTCTTCAGCCCACGCTCATGGACTTTCTGCGATGAGCGCCGCAGCGCTGACCTTCGTGGTTCCGCCGCCCGGGTTCGCCCCTCACGTCGACTTTCTTCTCGAAGAAGTTGCCGGGGCGATGGGTCTGTTCACCCTGCGTGCCGTTGGCGCCAGCGAACAGCGGCTCTATGTGCTCAACGCCGGGGTTTACCTGCCGGCGTATAACCCCGAGATCAGCGATCAGCAGGCGGCGAGCCTCGCCCTAGACTCCGCCGACGACGCCCTCGTGCTCGTGGTGGCGAACCCCGGCATCGACGGAACGACCACCACCAACCTCATGGCACCGATCGTGGTCAACTCCACCACCGGCGCGTGTGCGCAGTTCATCCTGGACAACCAGGAATGGCCCCTCCGGGCGGAACTCGCGCGCGTCTAGTCCAGGGGGCGGCCGCCCATGCTCGTGGGGGTTATATCCCACACATGGTGCACCACGTCGTGCAGCAGATACTTGGCGAAGCTTTCGACCGTGAACACCGCGCCATCCGAGCGGCGACCCGTGCGCGACCACTGCTCGCCCCGCACCCCCGCAAACTCGTCGGCGATCGACTCGCCCGCCTGAGCGAGCTCTTTCACGACCGTGGCGGGATCTTGCCCCGCATAGTTATCGGCAATCGCCGTAGCATCCTGATCCCAGTTGGCAAACTGTGGGTCGATCTGCGTGAGCATGAGGGTGAGCCGCTCGTGAAAGAGCCGATACACGTCACGAACGTGGGCGGCGTATTCGAGCGGCGACCAGGTGACGTCGTTGGGCCGTGCGACAACATCGGGCCTGTCGAGCAGTCGCGGCCACGCGGCAGCGTTCGCCCGAATCATGTCGGGAACATCGCCAGATCCAAACGTAGAAGCGTCAAAGTGGCATTCCGGGCACGGGGTGGTCAGCACCCAGGTCCAGTCTTTAGTGTCGGGAGTGATAGCCATACCCCATCGTGGCGCACCCGAGACACCGGTACCGTATATTTCATGCCAGTTTTTTCTGCCGATGTGGTCGCTGCAGTTCTTCACCACATGAACGACGACCACCGTGACGACAACGTGCTCATCGCCCGTGCCTTCGGGGATGCTGCCGCAACGTCGGCAACAATGACCGACCTCGACGAAAATGGGGGGCGGTGGAGCTACGTCGCCGACAGCGAGACGCACGAGCTCGAGGTTCCGTGGTCGACCACCATTTCGGAGCGGGCCGAGATCCGCCGCGAGATCGTCGTGCTCTACGACGCGGCGTGCGAGCGGTTGGGGCTCGAACCGCGCCCCCACTAAGGGTCACCTGCGCCGCCCAGTGCCCTTCTCGCGGCTGGCCTTTTGTTGATCGAGGCCTGCGTAACTGAAGAAACGTACTGACACCGTGTCGGCACATTGCTAGTATTAGGGTGACCTAACTAGCCTTTGGAGTACCGCTGTGACCCTCATCCCCTTCTCTCAGGCCCTACGCGAACGCACGTGGGCCAGCCACGGCGAAAGCGAGGGCGCGGGATTCATGACCAACCTCATGAAGGGCGAAGGCACCCTCGACGACTACACCCAGCTCGTCGTGCAGCACTTCTTCATCTACGAGGTGCTCGAGGAGATCGCCGCCGCTAAGGCCAGCGATCCCGACGCGAGCGCCCTCTTCTCTGCAGAGCTCGTGCGCATGCCGGCGATCGAAGCAGACCTCGATCACCTCATGGGCGAGGGATGGCGCGACCGCATCAGCCCGGTGCCCGCCACGGTTCGCTACTGCGAGCGGATGCGCGAGGTTGCCGACTGGACCGGCGGCGTCATCGCCCACCACTACACGCGGTACCTCGGCGATCTCTCGGGTGGCCAGCACATCGGCAAGCTCATGCAGCGCCACTTCGGCCTCGGCGCTGAGGGCGTTGCCTTCTATAGCTTCGCCGAGATCGAGTCTCCGGCCGAGTTCAAGGATGCCTACCGGGCAGCCCTCGACTCGATCGAGTGGACAGAAGAGGAGCGCGGCCGCGTTATCGAAGAGGTCCTGGTTGCTTACCAGTTCAACACCGACCTCTTCTTTGACCTCGATGCTCAGAAGGCCGCAACCGCCGCGGCATAGTTGCGCAGCGGGGGAGCCTAGGACGCGGCGATACCCGGCACCGTGGCTGCCTGTGACATGAATCGGCGCACGTTGTCGTCCACGATGATGTCGGATGGCCGCAGCGGTCTGCTCATATAGAGACCGTCGAGCGACGCGATGCGGCTAAGGGCCACGTAGGTCTGGCCGGGAGCGAACGAGCGCGCACAGAGGTCGACAATCGCGCGGTCGTAGGTTTTGCCCTGGGACTTGTGGATCGTGACGGCCCAGGCTGCGCGCAGGGGAAACTGGGTGAACTCCGCAACGATGTCGCGCCTGAGCTGTTTTGTGGTTGCCGAGTAGCTGTACTTGATCTTCTCCCACACGGCAGGAAGCACCTCGTGCTCGTCCCCGTCGACCATCACCTTGACGGTGTTGTCGATTCGCGAGACGGTGCCGACGGTGCCATTGACCCAGCGCTGATCGGGGTCGTTACGCAGAAACATAACCCTGGCCCCCACCTTGAGCTGCAGGTTTTCATCCGCCGGGTATGAGCGCCCACCAAAGTCTCCGTTGACCTCGGCTGTCGCTGTGCGTGAGCGGCCGGGCAGTCGGGCAAGCGAACTGGCGTTGATGCGGTTGACGGTGTCGTTGCGGCTTGCGAGGGTAATCGCGTCGTCAACGGGAGCCGGCCGCGCCCCCACCTCGTTGAGCTGCCCGGCAATCTCCGCAGTGACCATGCCGTGCCGCACGGCATTGAGCATGTACTTGAACGCCTCTTCGTGCTGGCGGTGGATGACCTGCAGCTCGAAGATGCGCAGCTGTGTCTCGTTCCACACCTTGGCGTCAAAGAACCACATCGATCGGTAGGTGTCGGCAAAGTAGGCGCGCTCATCAGCATCGCCCGGCACGGGGGCGAGCTGGTAGGGGTCGCCGAAGAGAACGACCTGAACGCCGCCGAAGGGTTCGTTCTTGCGCTGCCGCGCCTGACGCAGGCTGCGGTCCATCGCGTCGACCAGGTCAGCATTCACCATCGAAACCTCGTCGATTACGAGGGTGTCAATCGTGTTGAGGAGCTTGCGCAGCTCTGGCCCCTGCTCGATCTCGTGATCGGCGATCACACCGATCGGCAGACGAAACAGCGAGTGGATGGTCTGGCCACCCACATTGAGGGCTGCAACGCCGGTGGGGGCACAGATGACGATCTGCTTCGACGTGTTCCACGAGAGGTGGTTGAGCAGAGTCGATTTTCCGGTTCCGGCACGACCGGTTACAAAGATGTTCTCGCGCGTGTTCTCAATCGTGTCGAACACCGCAGCCTGTTCAGCGGACAGGGTCAGATCGCTCATTCGAGTCCCCTCCCCGCAATAATCACCTGGTCTAATCTACCGCCCCCTCACCCCAGGAGTAGCCGAGAGCCTCCGTCTAGGATGGCCTCATGACGGTGCGATCTGGGGAGGAATCTGCTGACCTGCGCCGCCGAATTCTCATCCGCGCATCCGCGCTCTTCGGCATTCTCGTCGTTGCCTTCGTTGCGGTCGTGATCGCGCTCAACACCTCGGTGTTCAGCGCCTCTGGATTCGTCTCGAGCTACCTCAATGCCGTCGCCCGCCACGATCTTCAAGCGGCGCTGGCGATGCCCGGTGTCACGGCGAGCGGCGACCCCACCGACGAAGTTCGTGCCGACACCGAAGCTCAGGCAACCGCTCCGAGTCCGGGGCCAGCGGGAGCGAGGGCGGAGCAACCCGAGGCTGCGACTCCCACGAGCGTGCCGAGCAATGCCCTCTTGGTTCGCGAGGCCCTCACCTCCCTTGAGAAGATCGAGCTGGTCGACGACGACGCTCGAGACGATGGCACCCATGCTCTCTCCTACTCTTATGAACTCGACGGCACACCGCAGACCTCGACCTTTATCGTCGAGCGCACGGGCATCCATCTGGCCTTCTTCTCCGCCTGGTCGTTCGCCCAATCGCCGCTTACGACCCTAGAAATCACCCCGCTCAACACCCTCGAGTTCGAGTCGAACGGCATTTCGGCCGTCGCGGTGAATGGTCCTGGTCAGCCAACGCCATTTGCGGTTCTTGTTCCCTCGGCACTGTCGATCAGCCACAACTCCACCTATCTGGTCGCCGAGCCCCAGACCGCGCTCATTCTGCGCCCGGGCGAACCCGAGGAGTTCACGCTCGAGGTACACGCGAGCGCGGAGTTCATCGAGTCCGTGCAGCAGGAGCTCGAGGCCCAGCTCGATGGCTGTGCCGCGCAGAAGGTACTGCTGCCCACCGGATGCCCGTTCGGCAAATCGATTTCTGATCGCATTGACGGTCTGCCCCAGTGGTCGACCGTCGACTACCCCGTCGTGTCGATCGTTGCCGGCGAGCAACTCGGCACCTGGCTCATCGAACCCACTCTGGGGCTGGCCCGACTCTCGGTCGACGTGCGCTCACTGTTCGACGGCACGGTCACGAGGCTCGAAGAAGACGTGAGCTTTAGCGTGTCATACCTTGCAACGTTCACGAGCGACGGAGGCCTCATCCTCACCCCCATGGAACCCAGCTAACGCTGCACCGAGCGAGAAGCGGGTCGCAGAGCTACCGACGAGCTGGGTCGTGCGTCGCATCCTCG
>NZ_JBACFR010000006.1:0-5884 GCF_056262345.1 Homoserinimonas sp. | reverse complement strand
TCGGGCTGAATGCGCGACCACGACACGGAGAAGCGGTAGGCCTCGAGCCCGAGCCGCTCCATGAGGTCGAGATCGGATTCGAGGCGGTGATAGTGGTCGTCGGCACGATCGCCCGTGTCGCCGCCGACGACGCGCCCCGGTGTGTGACTGAACGTGTCCCAGATGGAGGGGCCTCGGCCGTCTTCGTGCGCGGCTCCCTCGATCTGATAGGCCGCGGTTGCGGATCCGAAGAGAAATCCCGGGGGGAATTCGAGGCCGATGTCGCGGTAATCGGGGCTGCCTGTTGTCATGATGCGTGCGACTCTACCCGACGCCGTGGGAGCGCTCCCAGGATTGCTTTGCTGATAACGTTCCCATCGATGAAAACCTCGCGCGCGACCATGCACGATGTTGCCGCGCTGGCCGGCGTTGGCCTCTCCACCGTGTCGCGCGTTGTCAACGGCGACGTCAAGGTGAGCCCCGCCAAAACCCTTGCCGTCGAAAACGCTATCCGCGAGCTGGGCTATCGCCGAAATGACTCGGCCCGGCACTTGCGCACGGGCGCGGCCGCCAGCATTGGCCTGCTCATCGAGAGCATCGCCGACCCCTTCTTCTCCCTCATCTCCCAGGCCGTAGAAGAGGTAGCGCTCAGCAGGGACTCCCTGCTTCTCTCCGCCTCGTCACATCAGGATGCCGCCAGGGCTCGGCGCATGGTGCTCGCGTTTTGCTCGCGCCGCGTTGATGGGCTCATCATCACTCCCTCCGAAGACCAGTCGATTGACTACCTCCGCACCGAACTCACCGCCGGCGTTGCCATGGTCTTTATCGACCGCCCGGTGCCCGGGCTCGATGCCGACACGGTGCTCACCGATAACGTGGGCGGCGCCATGAGCGGGGTCGAACACCTTATTGCGCACGGTCACCGTCGCATCGCCTGCATCACCGACAGGGCCGGCCTCTACACGTCATCGCATCGCATCCGCGGCTACCGGAACGCACTCGCCGCGGCAGGAATCCCCTTCGACCCCGCCCTCGTCTATTCGGCCGACGACACGACAGACACCCTGGCCGAGCCCCTCACCAGCATGCTCGACGCCGAAAACCCGCCAACCGCACTATTCACTGCGAACAACAGGTCGACCATTGGCGCACTGAGGGTGATGGGCGGTCGGCACAACCGCCCTGCCCTCGTCGGCTTCGACGACTTTGAGCTCGCCGATGCGCTCAGCCCTGGCGTGACGGTCGTGGCCCAAGACCCGCTGGCGATGGGGCGCATGGCGGCAGAGCTGCTCTTTCGCCGACTCGACCGCGACACGTCGCCGCCTCAGACGATAACGCTGGGGACCCGCCTGATCGCTCGCGGATCTGGTGAGCAAAGGCCGTAAACAGCAGGCCGTAAACGAGGCGCCACACCGGCGCTTGCTCTCGCACGGGAAGACCCTCGGTAACGATTTCGTCGCGCCCCGTTGTCCTGAAAACGTTTTCATATTTGAATGAAGGGACCTCGCCGAACGGCGACACACGAACTGCGAGATTCCAATGGAGGAATTCACCATGCGCAAGCCAGTGTCACTGATCGCAGGGGCCGCCATCCTTGGCCTCGCCCTCGCCGGATGCTCGGGCGGAGGAGACACCCCGGCGGATTCCGGGGGCGCGAACGAGGTCGAAGTCTTCACCTGGTGGTCATCTGGGTCGGAGAAAGTAGGCCTCGACGCCCTCGTCGAAGTCTTCAACGAGCAGTACCCCGACATCGAGTTCATCAACGCCTCTGTGGCCGGTGGCGCAGGCTCCAACGCCAAGGCAGCCCTCGCATCCCGCCTCGAAGCGGGCGACCCGCCCGACACCTTCCAGGCACATGCTGGCGCCGAACTCACCGACTACATCGAAGCGGGCCAGCTGCAAGACCTGAGCTCATTCTTCGACGACGAAGGGTTCACCGAAGTGTTTCCCGAGAGCCTGATTCAGTTGCTCACGGTTGACGACGCCATCTATTCGGTGCCCAGCAACATCCATCGCGCCAACGTCGTCTGGGTCAACACGGGCATCCTCGAAAACGCAGGCATCGACCCCAAGAAGGCACCGGCCGACATCGACGCCTGGATTGCTGATCTGGAGAAGGTCAAAGCCTCGGGAGTGGAGGCACCTCTCGCGCTGGGAACCGAGTGGACTCAGATGCAGCTGTTCGAAACGGTGCTGCTCGCCGACCTCGGTGCCGACGGATACACGGGGCTCTGGACGGGAGATACCTCCTGGGATAGCGACGGGGTCACGACCGCCATCGACCACTACAGCACCCTCCTCGACTTCGTGAACAGCGACTACACGGGCTTGGATTGGGATGCGGCGACGCAGATTCTGATCGATGGCCAGGCGGCCTACAACGTGATGGGCGACTGGGCCGAGGCGGCCTTCGCCCAGGCCGGGCTCACCTACGACAACGAATACACGACGTGGCCGGTGCCGGGCACGGAGGGAATCTTCGACTTTCTCGCCGACTCGTTCACGCTGCCCGTAGGCGCCCCGCACGAGGAGCCCGCCAAAGACTGGCTGCGCACCGTCGGATCTGCGGACGGTCAGCAGGCCTTCAACCTGGCCAAGGGGTCCATCCCCGCCCGCACCGACATCGACGCTGCCGACTACCCGCCCTACCAGCAGACCGCGATCAAGGCCTACGCGGACGACGTGATCGTGAGTTCGCTCGCCCACGGGGCCGCGGCGAGCATCGCGTGGTCGGGCGATATCTCCTCGGCGGTCGGCAGGTTCGGCAGCGATAAAGATGTGGCCGCGCTGCAGTCAGCGCTCGTTGACGCAGCCGAGAAGGCGCTCGGCTAACTCCGCAGCGGTGCCGGGTGGGAGTCGATAGCTCCCACCCGCCGCTCTGCCGATCGTCCGGTGAACCGAGAAGGGAGTTCGGGTCATGCGCAAAGGGGTAAGAAACTGGGGGCCGCCGCTGCTGCTGGTGTCGCCGACGATCGTTATCCTCGGCATCTTTGTCTACGGGCTCATCGGCGCAAACGTCTCTGTCTCACTCAGTGACAGGCACAGCCTGAGCCCCGCCGAGAGCTTCGTCGGCCTCGAGAACTACTTCTCCCTGTTCGCCGAAGAACGCTTTCAGCACTCCCTCTATAACCTCGGCATCTTCACCCTGTTTTTTCTCGTCGGCACAATGCTGTTCGGCTTTCTCTGGGCTTGGATGCTCGACAAGGGCGTGAATGCCGAGGGCGTTTTTCGCTCGGTCTACCTCTTTCCCATGGCGATCTCGTTCATCGCCTCTGGTGTGGTCTGGCGGTGGCTCCTCAACAGCGCAGAGGGTGACCGAGCATCCGGGCTCAATCGCGTCTTCGAATCGCTCGGCCTTGGCTTCTTGCAGAATCCGTGGTGGAACGACCCGACCTGGGGCATGGCGGCCATTGCTCTCCCCGCGATCTGGCAACTCTCGGGCTATGTGATGGCCCTGTTTCTGTCGGGCTTTAGAGGCATTCCCGACGAGCTGCGCGAAGCGGCCCGCATGGACGGCGCCTCGGAGTGGAAGCTCTACCGCCACGTCGTGTTTCCGCAGCTGAGCCCCGTGGCGCTCTCCGCCCTGGTGATCATCGGCCACATGTCGCTCAAGGTGTTTGACCTGATCATGGCCATCACCAAATCCATCTACCAAACCGAGGTGCCCGCCACCTACATGTGGGTGGCACTTACCTCGAACGACTACGCAAAAGCGGCAACAATCGCCACCGTTCTCTTGCTGTTCGTTGCGGTGCTCATCATCCCCTACCTCATCCACACTTCGCGCTCCGAGAAGGCGCAGCGATGACAATCTCGACCGGCATCGACAGAAAGCCTGCGCCAGAACCGGCGCCGCTCACGGGACGGCCGAGCAGGGTGGCCCTGGGCAGAACGGCCAAGTACGTGCTGCTCATTCTGTTTCTCGTGGTGGTGCTCATGCCCGTCTATGTGCTGGTGGTCACGAGCCTCAAACCGCCTCAGGATGTCAACCCGGCAACATCGTGGGGCCTGCCCGTTCGCTGGCCGTGGGAGCCGGCGCTCGAGGGCGGGGCAACGGGGTTCGACAACTGGAGTCTCGCGTGGGACGCCCTCTCCCCCGCGATCGCCCGCACGTTTTTGCTCGCCATTCCCGCGGCGATCATCTCGTCGTTCCTGGGCGCAATGAACGGATTCGTGCTCTCCCGGTGGCGGTTCCCCCGCGCCGACTGGGTGTTCACCTTCATCCTCTTTGGCATGTTCATTCCGTACCAGGCGATCATGACGCCGCTGGTGCAGATGAAGACGTCTCTCGGGCTGCCGAGCGGCATCAGCACCCTGCTCGTGGTGCACATCATCTATGGCTTGCCCATCTGCACGCTGATCTTTCGCAACTACTACACGGGCATCCCAATGGAGCTCATGGAGGCATCCCGCGTTGACGGCGCTGGCATGCTCCGCACGTTTGCGAGCATCGTGCTGCCCCTCTCGCTGCCGGGCTTTGTGGTCACGATCATCTGGCAGTTCACGAGTGCATGGAACGACTTTCTCTTCGCCCTGTTTCTCTCCAACCAACGAGAAGGGCCGGTCGCCCTTGCCCTCAACAACCTTGCCCAAGGCGCCCAGCTCGCCAATTACGGCTCGGCCATGGCCGGGGCGCTGCTCGCGTCGCTGCCCACCCTTGTGGTCTACATCGTGCTGGGCAAGTACTTTATCGGCGGGCTCATGAGCGGGTCGGTCAAGAGCTGACGGAGGGTTCCTCCACGCGGCCGGAGATGGCCAGGGCTACCGCCGCGATCACGATAGTGAGAGCGAAGACCCCGGCGAAGGATGCTGCGCCGCCCACGTCGACAAGGGCGGCCACGATAAGCCCCGTCGTGGCGAGCGCGAGCGCCGCACCCAGCGAGTCGGCGATCGTGATGGCGGAGCTGTTGAAGCCCTGGCTCGCCGGAGTCGACCGGGCCAGGGTCATCGAGCTCATCCTGGGATACATGAGTCCCATTCCGCCACCGCCGATCACCCAGCCCGCGATGATGATCCACGGAGCCAAGTGCAGCGCCGCCGTCGCGAAGGCGATGATCACGGCGACAAGAACCAGCAGCGCACCGATGCGCATCGCCATAACATCGCGCAGTCGGGCACCGAGCTTGCCCTGCAACCAAGACGCTGTCGCCCACGACACCGCCGCACCCGTGAGAGCGACCCCAGCGAGCGAAGGGTCGAACGCATACTCATCGATGAGCAGGTACGGGATGTAGACCTCAGCACCAAAGAACGCCGCGGCGACGAGCGACCGCGAGAGAACGACGGAGGCGAGCCCGCGGCGGGCGAGGAGGGTGCCCTTCGGCACGAGAGGCCGCACGGCAACGACAAGCAGAGCCAGTGCGCCGACCGCGATGACGGGGGCAAGAGCATCCGGAGCCTGCTCCGAAAGGTTGAGGGCGAGCACGGCGCCGGCAGCCAGAATCGACCAGCCGATGCGACCCCAGGCCCACGGCTGCGGATTTTCTGGCGCAGGCTGCGACGCCAAGACGCGCACGGCAGGCACAACCATGCCCACCGCCGCCAGCACGAGACCGACGACCCCCAGAAACACCCAGTGCCAGGAGAGCAACTGGGCGATTACCCCGGCGATGGCTGGCCCGATCATTGACGGGACCACCCAGGCTGCGGCGAACGCGGCAAAGATCTTGTGATGCAGGTCGGGGGGAAAGATGCGGGCCACGAGCACATAGAGCGCGACGGTGACGCCGCCGCCGCCGAGACCCTGCACGAGGCGACCGACGACCAACACCCACATCTCTTGTGCTGTGCCAGCGACCAGAAGGCCTGCAACGAAGAGCGCGCCGGAGAGGTACAGCGGGCCGGTCGGGCCGGCACGGTCCGACCAGTTGCCCGCGACCACCATGCCGATCACTCCGACCGCGAG
>NZ_JBACFR010000005.1:0-6324 GCF_056262345.1 Homoserinimonas sp. | reverse complement strand
GACGCGCTGGTTGGTTGCCATCCTCGAAACGCATCAGCAGGCGGATGGTTCAGTGCGCGTGCCCGAAGCGCTGCGGCCCTACATGGGCGGCCTCGAAGTATTGGAGCCGGTGCAACGGTGACCGACGCAACGGCCCCTCGTCTCGGCGCGGCGCATCCTGAACCATGGCTCGTCGCCCTCGATATCGACGGCACGATCATGCTGCAGGACGGCGTTATCACCGAGGCGGTGAGCCGGGAGGTTGCGCGGGTGCGCGACCTCGGCCACGAGGTGATGCTCGCCACGGGGCGTGCCGTCTCCATGACCCTGCCCGTCGCTGAGAAGCTCGGCATTCAACCCGAATATTTGGTGTGCTCCAACGGAGCGGTCACGATGCGCCGCGACCCGGAAGCTCCGCTCGGCTACACCCGCGCTCACGTCGAAACGTTTGACCCCAGCGCTGTGCTGACAGCGCTGCACGAGCGGCTCGCCGGGGCCAGCTTCGCCCTCGAAGACGAGCACGGCCACTACCGCTACGTCGGCAAGTTCCCCACGGCATCCCTGGGCATCTCGAGCGAGCAGGTGGAGTTCGACGACCTTCTCGGCGTCGAGGCGACGCGTCTGGTGGTGCTCTCGCTGGAACACGACCAGGAGGAGTTTCTGGGCATCGTCGAGCAGATCGGTTTGCACAAGGTCAGCTACAACATCGGCTGGACCGCGTGGCTCGATATCGCGCCCGACGGCGTGAACAAGGCAACCGGCATGGAGCGCGTCCGCGAGTGGCTCGACGCCCCGCAGTCTCGTGTCATGGCGGTCGGCGACGGGCGCAACGACATAGAAATGCTCGAATGGGCCAGCGTTGTGGGCCGCGGCGTTGCTATGGGGCAGGCACCGGATGAGGTCAAGGCTGCGGCCAACGAGGTCACGGCAACGGACCACGAGGACGGCCTCGCTGCCACGCTCGCCACGCTGAACTGAGGTGGGCGGAGCGGGTTGCGTGCGCGCATCCGTTAGAATCGTGGCCGGGGATTCCCCTGGAGGGCTGTCCGAGCGGCCGATGGAGCCAGTCTTGAAAACTGGTGGGCAGAAATGTCTCGTGGGTTCGAATCCCACGCCCTCCGCCAAGCCTTGTCAGACAGTCCGCGTTTCGACGCATGACCTAGCGGAGGAACGCCACCAGTGAGCACAGCCAGAGAGCCCCGCACTGCACCCATTGCGCGCCATGGCCGGCTTCGCCGCTCAAGCGCCCTGATGGGGTTTCTCTCGCTCGTCGGCGCATCGCTCGCCGTGCTTCTCGTCAGCGGCGTCGCCGTCGCCGGAATCACCGTCGCGCAGCTTGAGGGCAGCATCGAATCGGTGGCCCTCGTCGGAGAAGAAGACGGCCCGCCGCCCGCACTCGGCGCCTATGAGGGTGGCTTCAACGTGCTCATCGTGGGTAGCGACCAGTGCGAGCAGGAGGGCGGATGCCGTGACCGGCAGGCGACTCTCAACGATGTGAACATCCTGGTTCATGTCTCGTCCGACCACACCAACGCCACGGCCGTGAGCTTTCCCCGCGACCTCGTTGTGCCTATCCCCGGGTGCCCGCGCGAAGACGGCAAGGGCAACAACGCGGCCATGTCGGCGCAGCCGCTCAACGTTGCGCTCTCGCACGGCGGCCTCGCCTGCGTTGCCCTGACGCTGGAAAAGCTTACGGGCCTCGACATCCCGTTCGCCACGATGATCACCTTCAACGGTGTCGTCAACATGTCGACGGCGGTCGGCGGCGTCACAGTGTGCACCACCGGCCCGATTTACGACCCGATGGCCAACGGCCTCAACCTGCCGAGCGCCGGTGAGCACACGATCGAGGGAGTTCAGGCCCTCGGATTCCTGCGCACCCGCTATGGCGTGGGCGACGGCAGCGACCTCGGGCGCATCAGCTCGCAGCAGGTGTTCATGTCGGCGCTCATGCGCAAGGTCACGTCGGAGGGCGTGCTCGACGACCCGGCCACCCTGTACCGCATCGCCACGGCGGCCACGAAGTCGATGACTCTCTCGAACAGCATGAAGAACGTGCCGACCCTGGTGTCAATGGCGCAGGTGTTCAAGAACATGGATCTCTCGCGCATCCAGTTCGTGCAGTACCCGAGCACCACGGGGGTCGGCGGAGTCTATGCGGGCAAGGTCGCGCCGATCGAGCGCACCGCAAAGGCTCTCATGGACAAGATCAAGGCAGACGAGCCGTTCTCGGTCGAGAGCACGGGCCGCGGTTCGACCACGAACGACCCGGCTCCCACCGAGACACCCGCGCCCACGGAAGCCGCTCCGGCGGCACCTCCGGCCGACGGGTCGACTGATCCGGCGACGCCGGACCCGGCCGCCCCCGCTGAGCCCGAGGTCATCAGGGGCCTGCTGGGTCAGTCTGCGGCGCAGAACACCTGCGCCAAGGCGAACAACTAGCGCGCTGCGGGCGCGCTGCGGCGCGCTGCGGGCCAAGATCCCGCCGAAGGGTCCCACTTTCGCCTTGGTGAGCATCCGGAACCCGCATTTGGGCCACCTCGTGGGGATGCCGGGTGCAGTAAACGCGTAAACGCGGTCGAATTAGACGCTCTCGAATTTGCCGCTATGATTGACGAGTTACTGGAGACGTCGCATAGTCCGGCCTAGTGCACCACCCTGCTAAGGTGGAGTTCCCTTTATGGGAACCGAGAGTTCAAATCTCTCCGTCTCCGCAGCGAAAACCCCTGGTTACCCGGGGGTTTTTTCGCGTTTCGACAATTTCCGCGCAGGCGGTTTACGCCGATTCGCGCACAATGACCTCGGACGGTGGCTGCACCCATTCGCCCGGGTCGAGGTCGAGCGCGATTCGTGCAGCCCTGCGGCCGAAGGATGCGGCGTCGATGCGCACCGTGGTCAGAGTCGGTCGCCAGAATTGCCCATGGCGGCCATCATCGAATCCGATCACCGCGAGGTCATGGGGTGCGTGCAGGCCGAGCCCCGCCATTGCGGAGAGCACGCAGAACGCTACGTCATCGGAATAGGCGGCTACGGCAGTCACCGGTGCCCGGTCGAGAAAGCTGCGCAGCGTCTCGACCCGCTCCGACGGAGTGGCGTCCATGTCCAGCACCAGCGTGTGCACAGGCCCCATGCCGAGTTCCGCGGCGATACTCACCACATGCTCAATGCGGCTGTTGGCGAACGATGCCCTGGGGTCGAGAGGTATGCCGAACGCGATTTCGCGATGGCCGGCTTCGGCCAGGTGGCGCAGTTGGGTCAGCGTGTGGAAGCCGAGCCCCGTCTGGTGGCCTTCGGTGACCCCGAACAACGGATGCTCATCGGCTGCTCCGGTGAGAAGGTGGGCCAGGTCGAGAACGGCGCGCGGCGCGAGGGCCTCGACCGCTTCATTGGGCACTGCGCCGCGATTGGTGTCGGGATTCGCGGCGACGAGGAGAGCGTGGCCCTGCGCGCGAAGCTCCTCGCTCATGCCCGAAATGAAGCTATCGAGACTGTGACCGCCGAGCATCGACCCAACGTTGAGCAGCACAATGCGCGACATGCCCTCCCGAAGCGCTCGCGCGACGCCGTGGGGCACGTAACCAAGGGCGTTCGCGGCTTGCCGTACGCGCTCCCGAGTGGAATCGGGGATCGTGTGCTTGGTGCTGCCATTGAGCACGTAGCTGACCGTCGCGATTGACACCCCTGAAGCGCTCGCGACATCGCGAATCGTGACCTTTCGCGTCGGAGCCTCGGCGGGGAAGCGTGCAGCGGTAACCACCCCGGCACAGTACCACTTAACCGTTTAAGTGCATACAGTGGAAGGGACGTCCGCAACGGCGACCGCACAACAATGGGAGTGAATCATGAAGGCTTGGCAGTACATCGGCAATCGCGCCCCGATCCAGCTCAACGATGTCGCCGAGCCGACTCCCAGCCCCACGCAGGTGATCATCGATGTGAAGGCATCCGGTCTCTGCCATTCAGACCTCATGTACATGCAGGTCGGCGACGGCGTCATGCCGTTCTTGCCCATGACGCAGGGGCACGAAAACGCTGGCGTGATCTCGGCGATCGGGTCGGAGGTCGAGGGCTTCGCGGTGGGCGACGTCGTCGGCGTCAACTCATCGGGAGTTCAGCCACCCCTCGGAATGTTCACGCCCGGCGGTTTCGCCGACAAGCTTGCGGCCGACTACCGCGACCTGGCACGCGTGCCCGATGGCCTCGATCTATCTCTCGCGGCGCTCGCAACGGATGCTGGAATGACCTCGTATCACGCGATCATCAAAGAGGGTGGCGCTCGGGCCGGCATGAAGGTCGGCGTTATCGGGTTCGGTGGCCTCGGCCAGATCGGTGCCCGGGCCGCCGTGCTTGCGGGCGCCGAGGTGCACGTTGCCGAGATGAAAGAGGATGTCTGGCCACTCGCTCTCGAAGCCGGCGTCGTCTCGTGTGTGAAGGATGCCGATGAGTGGAACAAGCCGCTCTCGGAGGACCCTCTCAACGCGGCCGGCGGGTTCGACCTGATCGTGGACTACGCGGGCTTCGACACGACCCAGAAGGCCCTCAACGCGATCAAGCGCGGCGGAAAAGTCGTGCAGGTCGGGCTCGGCAAGCCCACGTTCACGGTGACCACGCCGACCCTTCTGGGCAAGACGCTCGTCGGCTCGCTCGGGGGAACCGTGCAGGATATCGAAGAGGTCTTCGCTCTCATGCTCAACGGCGAGATTGCTCCCACCTATGAGGAGATCGCCTTCGACGAGGTCGGCGACGGCCTCGAGCGCTTGGCGAACAACCAGGTGACGGGGCGACTCGTCGCTCGCTTCGGCGACTAGATCACCGTTCGCCGACGGTTCTCGCTTGGCACGGCATCCGCACGGAGAAGCGGCACGGTGGCGAGCAGAAGTGCGGCGACGAATGAGCCGACGCCGCCGGCGACCATGTCGCCAATGGTGTCTTGGTAGGCGACATAAATCGTTTCGCTGATGAACGCCCAGCCGAACCACTCGAACACCTCCCACACCGCGGAGAGGGCGAGCCCCATCGTCGTGGCGAGCACGACGGTGGCGACACCGCTACGGTCGGGCTCGTCGACGATGCCGTAGCGGGCGAACAGGAGGTAGAGCAGAATCGCGGTCAGGCCCGTGAGCACAAAGTGAACGACGAGATCCCATCCCCGAACCGTCGTGTAGAGGTCGAGCACATTGCTCCAGACCGATATCAACACGGTGATGCCGAAGACCACGTCGAACCAGGCCTTGACCCCAAGGAGTCTGGGCAACACGAGTCCGGGCAGGGCGAGGGCAAGGATTCCGCCATCGGCGAGGCTCCAGCTGGTGATGCCGATGACAACGCAGACGAGCCCGGCAACCCGGAGCAGGTCGCCGCACCACTCGCCGATAGTGCGGGGGGGTCGCAGAAAGTTGAGCTTCACGGTGTGGCGCCTGATCTGATCATGGTGACTCCTCTGCGTCTCGTTTCGCAACGCTAGGAGCGTCGGCGCACTTTCTGTAGGCGCACGGGGGATCGGGTCGGCGGTCGCGGCGCCGCGGGTCGGCTCAGATCAGCTCAGGAAGGGTCTGCTGGAGGCCGCATCCCGATCACGAAAATATCCACGAGCTGCGAGATTAGTGCGGGGGCCGCGTCGTGGATAGCCGGAAGCTGCGGACGGGTGATCATGCCGATGCCCACGATGAGTTCGAGAGCGCCGAAATCGGTGCGCACGAGGCCCGCCGATTGTGCCGCGGTAAGAACGTCCTCGACGCCCGACAGGGTCTGGGCCTGAGCGTCTCGCACGGAGTCTGACATGCCTGCCGCTACGAATCCCGAGAGTGCCGCTGTGAGGGCCCCCAGGTCGAGTTCAACCAAACGGTCGATGTAGCCTCGCCAGGCGGATTCTGCTTGCGCTTCGACTGTGAGGAGGGCTTCGGAGGATGCCTCGCGCATGTCGGAGAGGATTGCCAGCGCCACTTCGTTGGCCAGCGCGGCGCGCGAATCGAAGTTTCGGTAGAGGGTGGCGATGCCCACGCCGCTCGCCTCGGCAATCGTGTCGAGCGCGATCGTGGCTCCGTGCTCGGCGAACAGCCGTCGGGCTTCTCTCACGATCACCTGGCGTCGTAGTGCCGCGTCAGCGCGCATGTGGCCTGCCCTTCTCCGCCGGGATGTCCTCCCAGCGTAAGCGCAGGATGCTGGGCAATAATAAGTGGAGGAAATTCATCCGCTTATAATCCACCTCCATTGAACGGGCATGAACGCATGGCACTAACCGGCGCGGCAGAGAACGCCACCGCATCCGAAACCGATTCGGCGAACGCCGACGCGAACGCCGACGCGAGCCCTGCTCGGCCGCACAAAGCGAAGGCGCTGCCGCCG
>NZ_JBACFR010000004.1:0-2556 GCF_056262345.1 Homoserinimonas sp. | reverse complement strand
GACCTGAGCTCGCCCTTCGTGGACGCCTCGCTGCCCGACGGCTCCCGCCTCCACGTGGCGATCCCGGATGTCACGCGCGACTGGGCTGTCAACATCCGCAAGTTCACAAAGCGCATCGCCCGGCTCGGAGACCTGGTGGAGCGCGGGTCGCTCACCGCTGAGGCAGCGCTCTTTCTGCATCAGTGCGTGGTTTCTGGTCACAATATTCTCGTTTCCGGCGCGACTCACACGGGCAAGACAACACTGCTGGGCGCGCTGCTGGCCGAGGTTGGTGCGAGCGAACGCATCGTGACAGTCGAGGAGACCTTCGAGCTCGATGTTCGAGCGAGGGACGTCGTCTCGATGCAGTGCCGCCAACCCAGCCTCGAGGGTGCCGGAGAGGTGTCCCTTCGCCGCCTGATTAAAGAAGCGCTGCGCATGCGGCCAGACCGGCTCGTTGTGGGTGAGGTCCGCGAGGCGGAGTCGCTCGATCTGTTGATCGCGCTCAACTCGGGCGTTCCTGGCGCGTGCAGCATCCACGCCAACAGTGCCCAGGATGCCCTGGCTAAGCTCGCCGTTCTGCCTCTTCTCGCGGGCCGCAATATCGATTCCTCATTTGTTCTGCCCACGGTCGCGTCCGTTATCGACATCGTGGTGCACTGTGAGCGGGGAATCGACGGCCATCGTCATATCGGCTCGATCGCAGCCACCACGGGAAGGGTGACCGATTCGGTCGTCGGGTCGGTTTCGCTTTTCGCGCGTAACCACGGCCGTCTCGAGAGAACCGGTGCGCCGGTTCCTCAGCCTCACAAGCTGCTTTCTGCGTCTATTCCGCCGTCCCCGCCGCGAGCGACGTTCGGGGGAGACGCAGGATGATCGATGGCTCAGTCATGCCAGCAGTTGTGGGAGCCCTGCTCGGCTGTGGGCTACTCCTCACTGTCTCGCCCTTTCTCTGGCCTGCTGGCGAGAAGCTGCGTCGAGGTCGGCATCCTGTGCGATGGGCGTCACTGTCAGAGAAGCTCACGCTCGCCGGGCTCGGCTCGGTTACTCCGGCGAAGTTCATTGTCGCCTCTGCGGTTGCAGCGCTTGCGGTTGGCGCGATCGTGTTGGCGTTCCTGCCGGTGCTGGCCCTGGGTCTTGCCGCCGCTATTGCCACGGCGTTTATCCCCGTCGTCGTCGTGAGCTGGCGGGCCCGGGCTCGGCGGCGCAGCCATAGGGCGCTCTGGCCCGATGTTGTCGACCACCTCGTTTCGGCAGTGCGCTCAGGACTTTCGCTCGCCGACGGGGTCTCGGCGCTGTCTCGCGTGGGCCCCGCTTTCACCCGGGCGGCCTTCTCGGAGTTCGAGGCCGATTACCGAGCCACCGCTAACTTCTCGCGGAGTCTCGATCGCCTCAAAGACCGGCTTGCAGATCCTGTTGCGGACCGCATCCTCGAGACCCTGCGCATGTCCCGAGAGGTGGGCGGCACTGACCTGACCACGATCCTGCGAAATCTCTCTGCGTACTTGCGACAGGAGGCGTCGATACGTGCCGAGGTGGAGGCCCGGCAGTCGTGGGTGGTCAACGCGGCGCGCCTGGGGGCGATTGCACCCTGGGTCGTGCTCGTGCTGCTCGCTGCCCGCCCGGAGGCGGCAATGGCGTACAACTCCGCTGAGGGCGTGGCCCTGATCGCCGGCGGTTTCGCGATAACGCTCATCGCATATCGGGTGATGATCGCGATCGGGCGGCTGCCCGAAGAGCAGAGGTGGTTCCAGTGACGCCGTGGGCGATTCTCTGTGGTCTGACGCTCGGCGTCGGGCTATGGACCCTGGCGAGTCGGCTCCCGCGGTTGGGAAGGCCGAGGTTGGCGATGCGGGTTGCTCCTTACCTCGCCGACGTTTCGGAGGGCGCGCGCAGCGTGGTCGCCCGGCGATCTTCCGATCCCGTTCCGGTCTGGGCGGCGATCATCAGCCCGGCGTTCGCGGTGCTGAGGCACGGGCTCTCCTCGGTTCTCGGGGGAGCCGCTGTTCTCGAGTTGCGTCTCCGCCAGGCAGGTTCGGGGCTGAGCGTTGAGGCGTACCGGTCACGCCAGTTGGTGGGGGTACTGGTCGGCGCGGTGACGTTCTGCATCGCCGCGATTGCGTGGACTCGACTTGCCAGCGTCCCCGGCATCGTCGTGGTCGCTGCCGCCGCGGTGGGCGGGGTCGCTGGTCTCCTTGCATGCGACTACGTGCTCCAACGACGAGCTAACCGAAGAATGGCTCGCCTCTCGGCTGAGCTTCCGCTCATTCTCGAGTTCCTCACCCTGAGCCTCTCGGCGGGGGAGGGAGTCGTTGATGCGATCCGCCGGGTGTCACGGGTGAGCGCGGGGGAACTATCGCACGAGCTCTCGGCGGTACTCACAGAAGTATCGACGGGGTTGCCCCTGGCCTCATCTCTCGACCGGTGTGCGCGCGAGCTTCAACTCCCGGCGTTCACCCGATGCGTCGACCAACTCACCATCGCGCTAGAACGAGGGTCGCCCCTCGCCGAAGTGCTGAGGGCGCAGGCCCAGGATGCGCGCGACGACACCAAACGCCACCTGCTCGAAGTGGCGGG
>NZ_JBACFR010000003.1:0-42707 GCF_056262345.1 Homoserinimonas sp. | reverse complement strand
CCCGGTGTGGACGCCGCCGCGGGTCGCTAGTATGGACGAGTTGACCCGCCCACCGGGTCACGCGCGGATGTAGTTCAATGGCAGAACTTCAGCTTCCCAAGCTGATAGCGCGGGTTCGATTCCCGTCATCCGCTCCACTAGTCGGTAATCATCCATCATTGGAA
Source organism: Homoserinimonas sp. (assembly GCF_056262345.1). Classification (NCBI taxonomy): domain Bacteria; kingdom Bacillati; phylum Actinomycetota; class Actinomycetes; order Micrococcales; family Microbacteriaceae; genus Homoserinimonas; species Homoserinimonas sp. Next base: position 42,543 of record NZ_JBACFR010000003.1, on the reverse strand, counting down.
TTGATCACCGATGATTGGACTCGTCGCTACTCCAGAACGCTGCGTATCGAGCGGCCTTCTCTGTATCTACATTGTCGGTCGGCAGGTTGAAGTCGCGCAACAGGCCTCCTGCACCAAGAGCCGTGAGGTGGAGCCGCACGACTGGCCCTGCCAGGTGAAGTTCAGGCCGCGCTGCGGGGAAGCGACCAATCAGTTCGCCCACAGTAGGCAGGGCTTTCGTCGGGGGCAAGCGAGGGCCGCCCCGGATCAGTCCGGGACGGCCCTTCGCTTGTGATGTCGTGCTAGCCGTTCAGTGCCCCACGACGGCGGCTGACCATGGTCAGCCATGCGCCGCTGAGCAGCAGTGCAAGCGCTCCGCCCACGGGGAGCAGCAGCTCGGCGCCGGTGAACGGCAGCTCATCAACACCTGCGTCGGCGACATCGCTGGTGCCCGTGATGTCCGTGGCGCCCGTTGAGTCGGCGGCGGCAGGTGTGCCCAGGATGGCAGCAGGAGCCGCGACCAGACCGTCGATGGCGGCCAGCAGTGCGGCTACCACATCGTCCGTCTCCGACCGTGTGACCGGTGCGACCGTGCTGGCGTCCGCGGAGCGAGCCGCGACTGCCTCAGCATCCGCGAGAGCAGCAGCGAACGCAGCCCACGAACTAGCCGTGTACTTCGCCTCAACCAGTCCGGAGCCACCAGCGATGGCGTCTGTCAGGTTGCCCGTCGACACCAAGGTGAATGCCGCGGGGAAGATTCCGTTGACCGCGTCGTTCACCTGCGCCTCGGTGATGATGACGGTCGGGTCAGCGGACTGGGTGAGAAGCGCACGTGCCGCGGTGACGGCAGCGGCGAACGGCGCAAACGACGCCGCCGAGTACTCGGCCTTCATCGCATCGAGGTCGAGCGACGCCATAAACGCCAGGTCGACAATGGACACCAGGGCGTCCTTCGCTGCGTCGACGGCATCGACTGCGTCCGACAGCTGACCGGCTGTGACTGGCACGGTCGCATCGGCGTTGACCAGCGCGGCCAGCGCCGCGAGGGCGGAGCCCATCACGGACGCCGACGCTGCCGTGTAGTCGGCGGCGTCGAACGCGGCCGTCTCCGCAGCGAGCTTCGACGCAGCGGCTTCGGTGTTCACGAGCCCGTTTACCGCGTCGTTCACGGCTGCGTACGCGGCGTCGACCTCGGCCTGAGTGACCGGGTCAGTGGCGTCCGTCGCCCGGTCTAGCAGAGCCGCCGCCGCGGCACGGGCGGAGGTCAGAGCAGCGAACGATGAGGCACTGAACTGAGCCTCGTCGACGTTTGAAGTGCCGTAGATGGTCTTCAGCGGGCTAATGGCGACCAGTGAGTCGATGAACTGGTTGAATGACGAAACGGAGTTGACGATGTGGGAGGCGGAGATGCTGACGTTCGGGTTGTTCAGCGTTGTGCGGAACCCGTCTAAGCCCCTAAGCCAGGGGGCGACATCCGCCCATGAGTGGGCGGTGTAGTCGCTCTCATCCAGGTCCTGTGCCGCAGCGTACGCAGCGTAGAACGGCGCCGCTGAAACTAGGTCGGCGATCGCGGTGCGCAACTGGCTCGCTGCGGCACTGACCTGCAACGCCGTTGCATCGTCGTCACCGAGGACCGCCAAAGCCGTTGCCTCAGCAGAGTCGAACACTGCGACAGAGTATGCCGTGTGATCGGCGAGGTCAGTGGCCGCAGCCGCGTCGACGGCGGTGCGGAGCAGCGACAGGTCAACGAGGTTTGCCGTTGCTGTGTTGAGGTCCGACGTCACCGCCAGAACCTCGGCGGCTGTCACCTCCTCATCAGCGTCCCGCACCCGGTTGAGAAGGTCATTCGCTGAGGCAACTGCCGTGTCGAACGCCCCCTGGGTAGAGACGGTGTTGTCCTTCGACGCGCCGGCAGTAGCGGCGAGAGCGGCGGTCAGCGACGACGCGTCTACGAGAGCGCCTCGGGCTGCGACGGAAGTGCTTGTCGCGCCGATCAGCCCCGACTCGGTGGGTGAGGCGATAGCTGCGGCCAACCGGTCGATGGCGGCGTCCAACTCCGCGACGCTGTACGCCGTGAAGTCGGGGCCGACGTTGCCGAGGGCATCCTCGGCAAGCGCCAGCTCCGCTACTGCGGTGGCCTTCAGCGTGGAGAGGTCCTCAAGGCCGGCCATCGCATCCGTGAGTGCTGCCAACGTCGTTGCGAGCTCGGCATCGGTGACCGTGATGCTCGGGGTGGACGCCGCAGCGAGGAGAGCGTTCGCGTCAGCCAGAGCGGACTGGAACGTGGGCCAGCTGGCAGACCGGTAGTCAGCCTCGTTCAGTGCCTCAGCTTCGGACACCTTTGCTGTCAGCAGTGCGGTGGAGATCAGGCCATTTAGCTCCACAGCGAGGCCAGATGCACTGGTGTCGACATCCCTCTGTGAGACGGGGTCCGCAGCGTCGGCGGTGCGAGCCAGCGTCGCCTCCGCACGGCTGAGCGCGTCAGGGAGGCCGACCCATGACGATGCGGTGAACCGGCTGGCGTTCAGGGTGACGGCCGAAGCCACCATCTCCGCGAGCACCCTCTTCGACACCATGTTCGCCATCGCCGTGTGGTACAGCAGATAGGCCTGGTCGATTCGCGCCTGTGTCACGTTCCAGTCACCGAACCGGTCGTCGGCGAGCAGGAGCTCGGCGTAGTCAAGGTATTCCGACATCGACACCCGAGAGTGGGACGTGAAGTCGGACTCCGAGAGGGTGATGAAGTGGTTGTAGTTGGCCTTCATTCCGGAGATGTCGATCAGTAAGGACGCCGAGAATGTCACACTGTTCGACAAACGATTCACCTCTGACTGCGGCGCATCAGGGGTGTTGAGCACCGTCTGTGCACCCTGCACGTAGGAACGCGTGTTCGACGTGCTGTTGTTGGTCCACACACCGAGAGCGATCTTGGCCTCGGCCGCAGCGATGGACGCGCGGAGTCCACTGAGATCCACCAGTTGCGCCTCGGCGTTTCTCAACTGTGTGACCTCCGAGTCGATCTCGGCCTCGGTCACTGGGGTGGCTGGGTCCTGGGTTTTGGCCAGAAGCGTTTTCGCCCGAGTGGTCTCCGTCAACAGCCATTCCTTGCTGGAGGCGGTGTAGTCCCCGTATTGCTTCGACTCGGCGTCATAGATGGCCGAGGTAAGTGAAGAGGTGCTGACAAGGTCGTCTATCGCCTGTTCAACCGCTGCCTGCGCTGCGAGCTCCCCGGCGGCGTCCTCGGGGAGGACTGCCTCAAGTGCTGCGATCGCTGCATCGGCAGCTGCGAGGCTGTGCGCCGTGCTGGAGGGGCGCAGCGATTCGAGCTGCAACTGCGCGCTATACGCGGATGCCGGGTTGGCATGGGCGACCATAGGTGTCGCCACGGAGGCGACGAGACTGAACGCGAGCGCTACGCCAGCGCAGGCTGCGGCTCGGCGGTGGAGCGGGCGCGGTGCTCTGGAGCTTTGCATGTTTCCCATTTCGATGGCGTAACTGAGGTGCGGCGCTGCGCGCTGGGCCCTCGAAGGGTACGAGGGCAGAGCAAGAAAGGTTCCATTCCCGGCTGCGCTATGCGCGGCAAGCACGACCCCCGTGCGAATTGCGCAAGATCTTTGTCCCCAGACACTTCGGTGCGTACTCACGGCGATCAGTGACGATGCGATTTGCTGGCCAGGCACTGGGTTGAGCTACCGTACCCGGTTCACGCAGACCCTATCCATGTCTCGCCGTCTCCCACGCTGCTGGCTTTTCGGCGCAAGAGCTGGGGTTCACTCGACCATCTGAACACTACCGGGTACCACCGCTGTTGGTGGCCCCAGAAAGGGGGTGCGAACCTTCCGGTCGGGGCGGGGTGTGACGACGAAGACTGCGATCCCGAATCCTTGAGCGAACTCACCAGGCAGTCAAGGCGGGCCGGATGTCGCGCTCCAACTTCTCACCAACCAGGTCGATGCCCGATGCTTCACTGCGCAAGCCCCTGCCCGAATCCCGATGAGCGATCAGGCGAGGCGCTCGATCACAATCGCCATGCCCTGCCCCCCGCCGACGCAGAGCGTGGCCATGCCCAGCGACTGATCGCGCGTGCGCAGGCCATTCACCAGGGTTCCGATGAGCCGGATGCCCGTGGCGCCGAAGGGGTGACCGATGGCGATCGAGCCACCGAAAGGATTAAGTTGTGAGTCCTCATCAACGCCCAATATGCGCGCGCTGGCCACCACCTGGGCGGCGAACGCCTCGTTGATCTCGACGATGTCGAGGTCGGCGACGGAGAGGCCAGCGCGGGAGAGCGCCAAGCGGGATGACTCGACCGGCCCCAGTCCCATGATTTCGGGAGAGAGGCCGCTCACTCCCGTTGAGATGATTTTCGCGAGCGGGGTGAGGCCCTTTCGTTTGGCATAGGCGGCCGAAACGACGACCGCGGCGGAGGCCCCATCATTGAGCGGGCAGGCGTTGCCCGCCGTGACGGTTCCGACGGGGGAGAACACGGGGTCGAGCCCCGCGAGGCTTTCGACGGTCGTAGAGGGCCTGAGGCTGTCATCCGCCGAGAAAAGGGAGCCGTCGGGACGCACGACGGGAACGATTTCGCGCGCGAAGAATCCATTGGATGCCGACTCTGCGGCGAGCCGCTGTGATCGCGCCGCGAAGGCGTCTTGGTCGGCGCGGGACGTGCCCGTCCTGCGCGCGACGTGCTCGGCCGTATGACCCATCTGAATGTAGGCATCGGGAACAAGGCCCCCGTCTCGAGGGTCGGTCCACTCCGCATCCGTGGCCATCAGCTCAGCAGTTCTGAGCGCCGGGGCATCGAACGCGGGGTTGCCGGCGGGCGCGATGAGCCCGAACCGCGACGTCGACTCGACTCCGCCGACGACGTAGGCGTCCCCCTCGCCGGACCGTATGGCGTGGAACGCCATCCGCATCGTCTGAATCGACGACGCGCAGAAGCGATTGACGGTGGTGCCGGGCAGGCTGTCGTGACCGAGCAGCACCGCCACCATGCGGGCGAGGTTGTATCCCTGCTCCCCCGTGGGCTCTGCGGTGCCCAGCATGAGGTCCTCGATGTCAGCAATCTCGACATCCGGCACCTTCGCGAGCACCGCCTCAATAACCTGTCGCGCTAGTTCGTCGCCTCGCACATCGACGAGCCCGCCCTTGCGGGCACGACCAATGGGCGTGCGGCCGAGGGAAACGATGACGGCGTCGTTGTCGTTGAGACTCATGGAGTCACCTTTCGATCAGGGGGCGGTGTCGGTAAATTGCGGTTGTCGATGTCGGCGAGATCGATGCCAGCACCAGCGCGAAACCGTGATGCTCGGGCCACGAACCAGTCGACGGCCTCGGGATTCACAAGCGAGCCTCGATTGACTGCGTCATCCTCTGTGCGCCCGAGAAAGAGCTTCTTGAGGGGAACTTCGATGCGCTTGCCGGCGTGGGTGGTCGGGATGCCCGGGACCTGTTCGATCGTGTCGGGGACATGCCGGGCGCTTGCTCGACCGCGAATCGCGTCCCTAATCTTCTGTTGCATTGCTTCATCGAGTTCGACACCCTCCGATAGCTCGACGAAGAGGGGCATCCAGTAGCCGCCACCGCCAGTCTCGATTCCCAATACGACGGAATTGCGCACACCATCGACCGTGTGCACTGCGGCATAGACGTCGGCGCTGCCCATGCGCACGCCATCGCGGTTGAGGGTCGCATCGGAGCGCCCGTGCAGGATGAACCCGCCGCGCGGAGTGCGGCTGATCCAGTCACCATGCGTCCACACAGAGGGGTCGGATGCGAAGTATGCGGCCTTGTAGAGCTCGCCTTCTCGATCGTTCCAGAAGCCGACCGGCATCGACGGCATCGGCTGGGTGATGACCATTTCGCCGATTTCGTTTACGGCGGCCTCGGTCCCGTCTTCTCTGCGAACCTCAATGGCCGCTCCGAGCGTCGATCCCTGCAGCTCACCCACATAAACGGGCTGCCACGGGTTGCCGCCAATAAATCCGCTGCAAATGTCAGTGCCGCCCGAGTCGCTGCTCAGGTGAACGTCGGACTTTACCGCGTCATGAACCCAACGCCACGTCGCAGGCGAGAGAACAGAGCCCGTCGACATCAGCGTGTGAAGCGGGGCGAGGTCCCAGTCGTGCGCGGGCGCCATCCCAGACTTCTCGACCAAGGACAAGTAGGCCGCGCCGGTGGAAAACATGGTCACGCTGGCAAGCGACGCCACCTCGAATTGGCGATCGGCCCTCGGCCACGTCGGGGCTCCCGAATAGGTGACGACAGCCGCGCCGACGGACAGTGTGTTGACGAGAGTGTTCCACACCATCCATGCCGTGTTGGCTGCGGTGAAATAGCGGTCGCCGGACCCCAGCCCAAATTGGAGCCCCATGGCCTTAGACGCTTCAAGCAGGATGCCGCCGTGCCCGTGCACGATGCCCTTGGGGGCACCCGTTGTGCCGGAGGAGAAAAGCACCCAGAGAGGGTCGGAAAACCCGACCCTCTCGAACTGCAGCTCGGCGGTGGGGAGGCCATCGAGGTCGACCACCTCAGCAGCTGAACCCGGCCGAAGTGCGCGACCCCCTCCCACCAGCAGCACGGAGCGAACACTGGGCAGCTCTGCGGCGATGGTGTTCAGCGCCGGTGTTGTATCGATCCATTTGCCCTTGAAGGTGTATCCAGGGGTGCCGATGAGAACGACGGGTTCCAGGCTACGCAGCCGATCAAGCGTCGCGCTCGGCGCCAAGTCGGGCGAGCTTACCGTCCAGATGGCACCAATACTTGCCGTCGCCAGCATCGCGACAATCGTCTCGGGAATGTTAGGGAGGACGGCTCCCACCCTGTCGCCCCGGGTGACGCCGAGAGCCCTCAGACGTTCAGAAAGAATGGCGACGCGAGAAGCGAGCTCCCGCCACGTCCACTCCTGCACCGAGCCGTCTTCTGAGACGTTGATTACCGCCGCGTGCTCCTCGCGCCCGATCACGTGCCTCAGCACATTCTCGGCGAAATTGAGCCTCGCCTGCGGATACCAGACTGCGCCGGGCATCCGATTCTCCACAAGGGCAGGGGAGTCGTCGAAGCCGTCACCGACAATGCCGAAAAACTCGCGCAGAGCGCCCCAGAAGCCCGCGAGGTCGGTTGTCGACCAGCGCCACATCTGCTCGTAGTCGGCGATCTCGATTCCGCGATGAAGGCGAACCCAGTCACGAAACTGCGTGAGACGAGTGTTCTCCAGCTGCTCTTGCGTGGGAACCCAGGTGACCTCGGGTGCTGGCGAGTGTGCGCTCATCGCGCGATGAAGGAATTTCGCATCGAGCCGATTCCGTCCAGCTCCGTCGTCATGACGTAGCCATCGCGCATGAGGATGCCGCGCGACAGGCCGACACCCGCAGGGGTTCCCGTGAAGATGAGGTCACCCGGCAGGAGCGTCAGCACCTGGGAGAGGCGATGAATGATCTCGGCGACACCGAAGAACATGTCGGAGGTGTTTCCCTCCTGCACGACGAGTTCTCCATCGATGCCAGGGCCCGTGAGAACGGCCCTGAACTCGATGGCGTCGCGGTCGGCAAACTCATCCGGCGTCGCGACAACGGGGCCGAATGGCCCGAACCCGGGGAACGACTTGCCCATGCTGAACTGCGGCACAGGGGGTCGACGCTGCACCGTGCGCTCGGAGTAGTCCTGGCCGATGGCGATACCTGCGACGTGATCCCAGGCGTCCTCGGCGGCAATGCGGTGACCCTCGACGCCGATGACGACGACGACCTCAGTCTCGTAGTCCACGTCATCGCTCGGCAGCTCGATCGTGGCGTTGGGAGCGGCAAGGCTGGAGCGGAACTTGGTGAAGACCATGAGCTCTTCTGGCGCGGGAATGCCCGCCTCTTCGGCGTGAGCCTTGTAGTTCACGCCGATGGCAATGATCTGCGGGGGACGCGGAACCGGGATGCCCAGGTCTGCCTCGTCATAGGCCGAACCCTCTGTCGGGGCGGTCTGTGCCCAGGCGCTGAATTCTTGCCACCGCTCGTAAACATCCATGGGGTCGGGGCCGAAGACACCGCCGCTTGCGCTGGCGATATCAACCGCTCCCGACTCCGTGATGAGTGCGACACGGCCGTTCAGGTTTGCAATGCGCATGGGTTTAGCCTTCCTGGGGCATACCGGGGAAAGGAACACCGTTTGCGAGCGACGGGTTTGCGGCGAGCTTGGCGACCCACACGTCGGGGAACGAAGGATTGGGCACCTCAACAGCGGGCCGGAACTCACCCGCATAGGCGCGCTCGTGGATCTCATCGGGCGATGCGCCCTGTGCGCGGGCTTCGAGGAGCAGGTCGGGGTCGAACTGCGGGCCGAGCTGATCCTCAGCAAACTCTCGCGATGCCCACATCCACTCGGTCGACTTGCCCCAGTCGCGAAAGTTGTCGATCTGGATCTCGATGCCGTTGCCATCGGGGTCGTTGTAGTAGATCGACATCGTCATGCCGTGGTCCATGCAGAACGCGGGCATGATGCCCATGTCACGCAGGCGAGCGTAGTTGTCGAGCCACGCGTCGAAGTCTTCGTATTCGAATGCCGTGTGGTGCAGTCCAGCCGTGTGCGGCTTGTCCACGGGAGGCTTGGTGCCGGGAATGCGCAGCAACGCGATGCGGTGGTTCGCTTCGTCGTTGGTGAGCCACGCAGCGTGCTCCGAGTAGAACACGGGCTGCAGGCCGCAGACCGCTTCATAAAAGCGAACCATCGGGTCGATCTCCATGGTCATGAAGGTCGCGTGATGCAGCTTCGGAACACGGATCGGACGCGGGCGGGGGGTTCGTGAATAGACGGACAGCTCTGTCACTGGTTTCTTCTCTCTGTGATCGGGATGCAACCGGTCAGGCTGCGAAGGTGAGTGTGTCGACGCGAGGCACCCCGTAGGCATCGCGGTGGAAAATCATGGGCTCACGCTCAGAATCGACGTCTGCCGATCAAGCATGGTCCCTCCAATGTCGCCGGTTCCCTTTTCTTAAGCTGAACTGTACCGTACAGTTTGAAAGATGCAAGGTCAACACGTGTACCCGTGCCGACCGCGCATCCGCGGAGACAACTCAAAGGAGACCAGCCGTGCCCAGCCAGACCCCGACAATCCCGACTGAAATGGACGTCGAAATCGAGCCCATCGCCGGTCGATATCTGACACCCGTGGGCCTGGCGATGGCGGAAGGCGTGAGTGCCCTCCTCCCCACTATCCGCGCGCAGGCCCCTCAGGCAGAGCGCGATGGCAAGCTGTCGGCCGAGGTCATCCGCGGACTTACCGACCTGGGCATCTATAAGGCAGTTGCCCCCATCGAACATGGCGGATTCGCCCTCGGCGCGCGCGATCTCGCCGAGATCGCAATGGCCCTCGGGCGAGCCGACGCGTCTGCAGGATGGAGCTTCTTCGTAGCCTGCAGCCTGCGCATGGTGAGCTCATTCCCCGCACCCCTCGTTGAAGACCTCTACAGTCGCGCCGCCGACCACTCGGGCCCCACGGCCGCGGGCGGCTCAACGTTCGCCGCCATCACCGGCACCGCAAGCCGAGTAGAGGGAGGGTGGCAGGTGGAGGGCAAGTGGACCTACACCTCCGGCAACCATGACGCCGCCTGGATATTCGGCGGGGTCTCGTGGCACGACGGCGAGCGCGGCGGCCACGCCATCGTCATGATGGACCCCGCAGGACTCGAGCACCTCGACGACTGGCACGTCTCCGGAATGGGCGCCTCCGACTCAAACTCCGTGGTCACTCGCCAGCCAATGTTCGTTGCTGACAAGCACTTCGTCGATCTAGCAGACCTTCCCCTCCACATGAACTCGGTAGCTTCACGATTCACTGGGCTCGCCTACCAGGCGCGGGCCCGTGCGTCGATGCTCACGGTCGCTACGCAGAACATCGCGATCCTCGTCGGCATGGCCGAGGGTGCCTTCGATGTCTTCGCCGACCTAGCGCAGAAGCGCAAGCCCTTCAGCCCGCCCTACCCAACGATCGCCGAAATGCCGTCGGCGCAGGTGGCCGCGGGCAAGGCGAAGGCGAAGGTCAATGCCGCGAAGGCGATCCTCCTGCAGTACACCGACCAGATCGACCACTTTGCAACTCACGGCGGCGACTTCAGTGCGGATGCCGAAGCCCAGGGGTCGATGGACCTCGCATTTGCCGGGAACCTGTGCCAGGAGTCAATCAATCTCGGCCTTCAGATCATTGGCTCGTCGGCGATGGCCCTCTCGAACCCGCTCCAGCGCTTCTCTCGCGATGCCCAGGTCATCCTGTCGCACGGGGCACTGCGCATTGAGTCGCTAGCCGAAATCACGGGCCGCCGCCTCCTGGGCCAGGCACCGTTCGACATGTTCGCAGCCGGCCTGCAGAATAAGGCTCCGACGCCGCCGACACCTTCTTCTCATTCCATACGTTCCGAGTGAGCGGGGCGAGGGTGCCGGCGCGTCTTTTGGCCGCCGGCACCACCGCTAGAGGCGGTCACGTACGTGCGCTTCATCCCATGGCCCTCCGCCTCATAAACTTGGACTGAACTGTACAGAGGAGAAGTCATGCCGCAGGTACGCTCGCACGGCAAGAGCACGAAGCGGGATGCGATCCTTGCCGCCGCTGCAGAACTGCTCCTTGCCAACGGCTTCGATGGCACGTCAATGGATGCTGTCGCAGCGAAGGCCCAGGTCTCGAAGACCACGGTCTACGCCCACTTCTCCGACAAGGTCAAGCTCTTTCACGCCGTCATGGTGCACGCCTCGTCCACCCTCATTCCGAGCCTTCATGATGCGCTGGATCTGATCCCCAATGTCAGCAACGAACAGCGGCTGACGGTTGCGCTGACAGAGGTCGTGCGCGCGGCAACCGCCGCGGAACTCATCGCATTCTTTAGAGTGCTCATCGCCGAGCACGAGCGACGCGTAGAGCTTCACGGCGTTCTCGACGTCGCCCGGGTCGACTCAGGCACGCCAACGGTGGTCCAAATTCTCTCGCCGTTTATTGTGGCCGTGGCAGAAGAACGCAATATGAAGCTCGCCGATGCAGACCAGTGGTCGATATTCCTTCTCCGGCTCGCGGCCCCCACACTGCAATTCGACATTCTCACCTCCGATTTCACGCCCAGTGACGACCTGATTCGAATTCATGTCGAGTTGGTCGTGCGCGTCTTCTTGAACGGGGCGTTCCCTGCAGGACAATCCGAGGCCACACTGCCCGCGGGGTACGACGCGTATCCGTGGGGCCCGGCCTTCGAACGCTGATCCGCCCAGTTGAGCCACAAGGCCTGCGCTCATCGGCGGAAAAACCCCGGCTTCCGCTATTCGGAATACCCACCCACGTCTACCGCCCGCACGGTGGAATATGAGATATGCCTGAAACCGTCACCGCCGCGGACCTCTTCTCCCTAAAGGGACAGGTGGCGATCGTGACGGGCGCCGCATCGGGAATCGGCCGGGCATCCGCCGAACTGCTCGCCTCAGCAGGCGCAACCGTAATCGCAGCGTCACTGCCCTCCGACCATCCGGAGGTGGCCGCCGAAGAAGCTCGGCTCCGCGGTCTCGACGTCGAATCATTTGCCTGCGACGTGACCGACCAGAAACAACTCTCGGCGCTCGTGAAGCATGCTCTCGACCGACACGGCCGCATCGACACGGTCTTCTGCAACGCGGGTGTCGCTCTCGATACCGGGCCGCACACCGTCGGAACCGACACCGAGCTCGACCTCATGTTCGACATCCACGTGAGAAGTGTCATCAGACTCGCTAACCTCACGCTCCCGGTAATGGCCGATCAAGGCGGAGGCACATTCCTCATCATGTCGAGTCTTTCGGGGGTTCGAGGCAACAGCTTCCTCGGCCAGTATGGGGTCACCAAGGCGGCCAACGCTCAGCTCGCGCGCAACCTCGCCGTGCAGTGGGGTGCCCAGAACATCCGCGTGAACTCGCTCTCCCCCGGGGTCATCGCAACCGCCTTCGCCGAGCCCATTACCTCGAACCCGGATGCTGCGGCTCGTCGACTCGCAAAGACACCGATGCAGCGCTTCGGAGAGCCGTACCATGTCGCCGGAGCCGTCGTATGGCTCGCATCCAAAGCCGGGTCATTCATGTCAGGGCAGAACATCATCATTGACGGCGGGACGGTCATCAGCGATTGACCGGATCACCCTTGGCACCGCGACCCCCGCTGCCGATACAGCCCGTCGGCTCGGTTTTCCAGGTCGCCTATACGTGCGCGGATGCCCGCGAGACGGCACTCGCATGGACCGCGAGTCTCGGCATCGGGCCGTGGACCGTTCGGGGGCCATTCACCGCACCCGGTGCGCTCTACCGAGGCGAGCCCTACCGCGCCGAGTTGACGGTCGCCCGCACATTTGACGGCGCTCTGATGATCGAACTAATCCAGCAGCACGACGAAGAGCCCTCGATCTTTCGCGACAAAACCACCGCAGAGGGATATGGCTTTCACCACGTCGCCGTCGCCACGAATGATTTCGATACCCGAGCCCGATCTCTGAGCGAGGCCAGCGGGCAGGCGGTGTTCGAGGATGTGCTTCCCACGGGCGCGCGCGTAGCCTTTTTCGACGGTGCGCCGGGCCAGCCGGGCATGGTGGAGCTCGTAGAACTTACGTCGGCGCAGTCCGCGTCGTACGACAGCCTCCGGGAACTCTGCCGCACCTGGGACGGCACAGACCCCTGGCGCAGGCTCTGACCTCCACGAACAGAAAGAACCTCCATGGCGATCAGCACCATCAACCCCACAACAGGGCGAATCGAAGCCGAATTCGCCGCCCATGATGCCGCCGAAACCTCGCGGCGCATCACCGAATCGGCGGCAGCATTCGCAGCACTGGGCGAAACATGCTTCGACGAGCGCGCCGAGTGGATGCGGGCAGCGGCTTCTCTGCTCGAGGCGGAGTCTGAGGCGACTGCGCGGCTTCTCACCAGCGAGATGGGAAAACCGATCTCGCAGGCCAGAGCCGAGGTGCTCAAGTGCGCCCGCGCTCTTCGGTTTTACGCCGATAACGCGAGCACCTTTCTCGCCGATGAGCCGGTCGCCGACCCTGCCATCGTTGCGGCCCAGCGTGCCGTAGTCACCTACCGGCCGCTTGGGGTAATCCTCGCGGTCATGCCATGGAATTTTCCACTGTGGCAGGCCATACGCTTCGCCGCTCCTGCGCTCATGGCCGGCAACACCGCCCTTCTCAAACACTCATCGAACGTTCCCCAAACCGCTCTCTACCTCGACGCCCTGTTCGAGCGCAGCGGGTTTCCTTCCGGCTCCTTTCGTGTTCTGTTCATCGGCGCCGGCGACGTTGAATCTGTCATCCGGGATGCACGAGTGAAGGCTGTGACACTCACGGGCTCGGAGGGTGCCGGTCGCGCCGTCGCCGCCATCGCCGGGTCTGAGGTCAAGAAAAGCGTGATCGAGCTGGGCGGATCGGATCCATTTATTGTCATGCCCAGCGCAGATGTGGAAGCCGCGTCGTCGATCGCGGTGAAAGCGCGCTTCAGTAACACGGGGCAAAGCTGCGTCTGCGCCAAGCGCTTTATCGTGCACACCGATATCTACGACGAGTTCACGCGCCTATTCGTTGAGAAGACACGAGCGCTGAACGTCGGAGACCCGATGGACGAGTCGGTTGAGATCGGCCCACTGGCCACGGAACAAACCCGCGAAGATATAGCGGCGCTGGTCGACGACGCCATGGCCAAGGGCGCGAGCCTGCTTGCGGGAGGGCATCGTCCCGACCTCCCGGGATGGTTTTACGAACCGACCGTGCTGAGCGATCTGACGGATGATATGCGCATCGTGACCGAGGAATCGTTTGGTCCCGTTGCATCCCTCTATCGGGTAAACGATCTCGACGAAGCGATCACAATCGCTAACCAGACAGAATTCGGGCTCAGTTCCTCGGTATGGACGAACGACGCCGCGGACGAGGCGGCGTTCATCTCACGCATCGAGGCGGGGGCCGTCTTCGTCAACGGGATGACCGTCTCGTTTCCGGAGCTGCCCTTCGGCGGAATCAAAAACTCGGGTTACGGTCGCGAACTGGGGCGCCACGGCATCCGGGAGTTCACGAACGTCAAAACCGTCTGGAAAGGCTAACGGCGCTGCCGCACGGCCGAATAGCGCGCGCTGTCGTCAGGAGCGGCCTCGTGGCCCTCTGGCGATGACGTGCGAAGCCGCATCAGCCGCGGCGATGAGAGTGTCGGCGAAGGCGTTGAGAGCATCCTCGTCGGCAAAGGGGCCAAGATCGCTCACGGTGAGCACGAGCGCAACCTGGCCGTGTTCATCGAAGACGGGAACCTGCACGGCGGCGATGTCGCTGAGCGTCAAGATTGAGCTCGTGCTCACAATCGTCTGGGCTGCGTATTCGCTCCAGATCTGCGCGTACGACTCGCGCTCGGCGCTCGGATCTGTAATTGTGCCGATAAATCGGGCCGTGAGGTCTTGATCGACTGATACGCCAAATCCTCGGCGGCGTATTGCTTCGAGGCGAGCTTCAACCTGGCGGCGGTCGACGGCACCAACCAGGTGCCGCGCACGTTCCATCCAGAACGATCGCACCCGCTCGTGCGCCCACGCCGCGAACAGTGGCTCAACCGGTGCGGCGAAGGGAAGGGATATTCCTATGGCTCGCAGCGGGCCGGTACCCGGGGGGCTCTCGCCGGGCGCGACCGGCGCACTAGGCACCATTCCAACGACGACAACCGAATCACCGACCAAAGCCGTGACGGCGATGTCACGGCTCAACCGACTGGCGATGGGCGCGAGCACCTCCGCCGCCGCCTGCGCTGCCGCCAGCCGGTCACCGATCAACCGCGCGTCAACCGCCTCCGCAGGGATGGCGAAGGCGCCGAAGCCTCCGCGACGATAGAGAAGCGGAGAACCGATATCGGATGTGCTCACGCCGAAATCCACGACGGCACCGACAACGAGCTGGTGGTCTCCGTGACGTTGCACAGACTGCGTGCGAGCCTCAAACCAGACGACCGCGTCGTCGAGGCGGATCAGGCCGCTGTCTGTCGTCGTCAGACCCGATTGTTCATAGCGACCCTCGTCTTTTCGAACGAAGGAGCGCAGGAGGCTGTCGTGGGAGTCGGCGAAGACGCTCACCGCGAATCGGTCGGCGCCAACAATCGACTGAAAGGTCGACGACGAGTCGTCGCCGAAGTAACCCACGAGCGGTGGATCCTGGCTGATCGCCGTGAAACTGCCGACGACCATGCCAACGGGAGAGCCGTCGGGCAGTTGTGCGGTGACGAGCGCGACACCGGTCGGGTATTCGGCGAGTACTGCCCTCCATAGCTCCGATGCTTTCAGCGACATCGTCATGCCTTTCGCTCGCGCCCCATCCGGCTTTTTCCGAGGATGACGCTGCGCCGCGTATCAGTCGCTCAAGCATCGTCTATTGCCCGCGTGCATCAGGCAGGCGTTTTCTAAACTGATCAGTACAGCGTCACACCTCAGGTTCCATCAGTGTATTAGACAAATACTAAACCGTTTCGTTTTGCATGTCCCGTGGTGCACGAATGCGACAGTGGGGCTAGTGTTGAAAGAAATCGACACGAAGGGCTCCCGATGACTGCTGTGCAACCGACTCCGAAGCGCGCCGCGCCGCGGTCTCGAGGAGCGGAGCGTAAAGAGGACATCCAGCGCGTCGTTCTCGAGCTCGTTGCCGCCCGAGGCATCGAGGGGGTTACCGTCGACGCGATCGCGGCGGCGGCGAAAGCCTCCAAAGCAACGCTGTATCGCCGGTGGCCCACAAAAACCGATCTCATCCGCGAGGCAATCGAGATGTCATTCGGCGGCGATCGGCCGCACGATCCGGGCGACCTGGGTTCCCTTCGACTAGAGCTTCACGCGGTGCTCAGCGGCGCCGCTCGGATGCTCCGCGACAATCGCCGGCTCATCATCGCTCTCATGGATGGCGCCCAACGCGACGCAACCGTTTTTCGGCTCATGCGCCAAGAGACTCAAGAAAACGTGCGCGAGGCAACCCAGCGCCCGCTCCTCCGCGCAATCGCCCGCGGCGAGGTCGGCCCCGACGTGAACCCTGACCTCGTCACCGATATCGCCTTGCCGATCATGCACCATCGCTCAATCTGGAATGAGCCGATCGACGACCGTTTTCTTGATCACCTGGTCGACAACGTGTTGATGCCCCTCGCGAAGGCAGCCATGCCTGCTGCCTCCCGCAATGAAGCGCCCTCCGCGGTCTAGCCCACCCCGTGCAGTGAGCTGAGACTCTCTGCGCGCCCGACTCCGGGGTGAGCGGTTGCGAGCATCGCCGCAACGAGCTGCTGCGTGTAGGGCTGTGAAGGATTCCGCACGACGTCATCTGCCGGTCCGCACTCCACGAGTCGACCCTTCTCGAGCACAGCGATGCGCTCCGACATATAGCGAACGACTTCGATGTCGTGACCGATAAACAAATACCCCAGCCCCGTGTTGCTCTGCACCTCACGGAGCAGGTTGAGCACCTGGGCCTGCACAGATACATCTAGCGCCGTCACCGGCTCGTCGCACACGACGAGGGACGGCTGGCTCATCATGGCCCGTGCGATGGCTATGCGTTGCCGCTGTCCGCCCGAAAATGCCGCAGGAAAGTTGTCTTCTGTTCCCGCGGGCAGGCCCATCCTGCTCAGCAGGCTCAGCATCCGTCCCGTGCGTGCGGCGTCACTGCGCGGGATCCCTTCGAGAAGCGTGGCCCCGATGCGTCGCACGGGGTTGAGCGTGCTGTTCGGATCTTGGAACACCGCGCGAATGTGCGAACCGAAGGCACGGCGACCCCGCGCACTTAGGGCCGTCAGCTCGGTGCCGCGAAAGAAGATTCGGCCTGACGTCGCGGGAACCAACCCCAGAATCGCCCGGCCGATCGTTGACTTGCCCGACCCGGACTCGCCCAGAAGGCCGAGCGTCTCTCCTTCAGCAATCTCGAAGCTCACATCATCCACGGCACGGTGACGGCGAGCGCCCGACCCGTAGTCGACAACGAGGTTCTCAACCACGATCAGCGGCACATCTGACATCTCAGATCCTCTCCGTCAGCACGACGCTGACCGGCGCGACATACAACTCTTCGGCGAAAAGACAGCGACTCTGCTGGTCGACCCCGACCTGCACCAGCGGAATGTGAGATTGGGTGCACACGGGCTTCGCAATAGGGCACCGATCAGAAAATCGGCACGCAGCGCGGTGGGAGCCCGGGGCGGCAACCTGGCCCGCAATCGATGGCAGCGGCTTCGACCGATCAGAGTCTGCCTTCGGCCTGCATTCGAGCAGCGCGTGAGTGTAGGGATGGGCGCTATTCACGAGGAGATCTTCAAGCCGACCCGATTCTGTGATCTGACCCGCATACATAACGATCGCGCGATCGCACAGATAGTCGACAACATCCCAGTCGTGGCTCACAATCAGCAGCGCCATCCCCGTCTCGCGCTGCAGAGAACGGAGCAGGTCGAGAATGCCCAGCCTGATGGAAGCATCGAGCGCTGTCGTCGGTTCATCGGCGATGAGCAAAGCCGGCTCGCCCGCGATAGCACGAGCAATGGCGACTCGCTGGGCGAGGCCGCCCGAGAGTTCGTGCGGGTAGCGCCGGCCGACCACCTCGGCGTCTGCGATCTGCACCCTGCGGAGCAGCTCAAGAGCCCGGGCCTTCGCTTCGGCGCGGCTGACCCGATGGTTGAGTCGCACGATGTGGGCGAGCAGATCACCGACACGCATCGACGGCTCCAGTGTGCCCATCGGGTCCTGAAAGACGTAGGCGACGGATCCGCCCCGATACGACTGCAGGGGCTTGCCCTCAAGGTCCAGAACGGCCTGATCGCGAAAACGAACGCCGCCACCAACTGTTCTGCCTGCGGCCGGCAGGATGCGCGCGATCGCGCGGGCCACGGTCGACTTGCCGCAGCCGGATTCCCCGACGAGCCCGACCGCTTCACCCGGGCCGATGTCGAAGCTCTCGCCGTCGACGACCAGCACGTCACGGCCACCCGCCGAATACTCGACTTTCAGGTCACGCACGGCGACGAGGGCCGATCCCGGCTCAACCGGCAGAGATGGTTCCGTCTTTCTGCGACGCCGAGACACCCCGGTCCACGGATCGACCGTCGCCTCACGCACGGTGTCACCGAGCACGGTGAGCGCCAACACGGAGATCGCGAGCACAACCCCGGCGACAAACATCGGCCACTGCGAGCGAGAGAGCACGAGCACTGCGTCTTGAATCATGCCACCCCACGTGGGGTCTGGCGGCTGCGGTCCGAATCCGAGGAATGCGAGGCCCACAGTGAAGGAGATGCCCAACGCGGCTATGAGAGTCGCCTGCACGAGCAAGGGGCCGACAATGCGGGCGAGGATATGGGTTGCCATAATCCGCACGGGCGAAAGCCCCGCTACGCGTGCCGCATCCACGAAGTTCTCATGTCGGACAGCAATGACGGCACCACGAACGTTGCGGATGACGGGAGGGCACATGAGCACACCCAACAGCGCCATCGCCACCCAGAACAGGCCGTCGAAGACGCTCAGGATCACGATCGTCATGATGAGAACGGGCATTGCAAGGCCGATGTCGGCGATCGTTGCGATGGCGCGATCCCACCAACCCCCCAAGTACCCGGCACAAATGCCGAGCGGGATGCCGAGAGCGAGAGACACAAAGAGAACGATTCCGGCGTACCCAAAGGAGGGGATGCCCCCGAAGAGCAGCCGGCTCAACAGATCGCGGCCCAGCTGGTCTGTGCCGAGCAGGTGCTCAGGGCTCGGGCCGGCGAGAGACCGCACAAGATTGATCTCGTTCGGCCCGGGAATCGGCAAGAACGGCGCCATGAGGCATGCGCCGATGATGACGAAAAGCACTGACGCGGCCGCGACGGCCAGCGGTCGGCGCATGAGCCGCGAAAACGGCCCACGAACGGGCTTCGGTCGCGGGAGGGCAAGCGATCGGGTCGTCATCATGTTGTCCGCGCTTTCGGGTTGAGCCAGCCATATGCGATCTCTACGAGAAAGTTGACGATGACGACCCCGAGGCAGAGCACGACGACCACGCCCTGGATGACGGGAAAGTCACCGGTCTGCGCCGAACTCACGACAAGGCTGCCGAGCCCGGGGAGAGAAAATACCGTCTCGGCGAAGACCGTGCCGCCGAGCATTGCGATGAAAAACACTCCGACGAGCGTGACGATAGGGATTGCCGCATTGCGCAGCACATGCCTCCAGATAATCCGCCTCTCGGACATGCCGTCAGCGCGAAGGGCCGCCACGAAATCCTTAGCAAGCGATTCCTGCATGGAATCCTTTGTCTGCTTCGCGATGCCCATCATGGGGGCGGCAACGAGCGTAGCGACGGGGAGAACGAGCGAGTGCAGCCATCCCTGAATCGAGTGTGCTGGAGTGATGTAGCCGGTGGCCGGAAACAGCGGTGCTTGGATCGCGAACCACGTAACGAGAAGGAATCCGAGCCAGAACGGGGGAACAGCCGAAGCAACCACTGCCACCCACTCGAGCACGCGACTAACCCAGCCGCCTCGCAGCGCCCCCACCATACCGATCAGCAGGCCTCCAACGGTGGAGACGATCAGGGCGAAGACAACGAGGCTCATCGTGACCCCGATGCGCTGGCCAATCGTGGCCATCACGGGTTGTGAGGTGAGCAACGACTTGCCGAGATCGCCCTGAAATGCCGAAGATACCCAGTTCCAGTACTGCACAAGCAGTGGCTGGTCGAGGCCGAGCTGGGCCCGGACTTCGGCAAGCCGCTCGTCAGTGATCGAGTTACCGAGAACCGTCGCGGCGGGATCCCCCGGCGCGACCGCAATGAGAAGAAAGGTGAGAAGCGAGACGATTACGAGCAGCGGCACCGCAAGCGCAAGGCGCCACAGGAGCAGACGGATCACGGAATTGGCACCTCGTCATCCCCAACCCAGGTGGCATAGGGCTTCGGCGGCACCGGCACGAGCTGCGGTGCTCGCTCCACACTGTACTTCGTCTCGAACGAGATGGGTTCGTCGGGGCGGCCCGGCCCGTTGGGGATGGGTGGCTCCGGCGGAACAGGGCTGTCGACGACGCTCTTGCCGACTTCACTCGCCCACGTCTGATAGACGTGAAGATGCCAGATCTTCCACCCTTCGCTCGTGCGAAGGAAGTCGACCGAGTAGGTGCACCAGTACCAGAACTCGATGCGAGGGTTGCCCTCCACCCAGAAGAAGCGATGCACCTCGTGGCCGGGGGAGTTCCACACGGCCTTAGCCGTCTTCGCGTCGCCCGCGACCTCGATAATCGGCGTCGTGAGCGTGTGTTCGACGAGCTCACCTCGGCGGTCGGGCCTGGTGAGTTCCTTCTCGAAAGTCACGCCGAAGCAGCGGTGGGCAGCATCCCGCCCACGCCAGATTCCCGCGGGCATTTCGATGAGCACGTCGTCGACGTCTGCGAAGAGCTCCACAATGTCAGCGTTGCGGTAGGCCGAGTGGAGGTACTCGTAGGTGCTCATCACGTTCTGTATGGCCTGGGCGGCTTCGAGCCGTTCGATGCGCAGGCGGAGATCTTCGTCCACAAACAGCTCCTTCTCAGTACATCGCCTCGGCGTGAGCCCCGAGGCCCTGACCGAGAAGAACCCGACCCGCGAGCACTTGAGCGTGCCGCCAGTCGAGGGTCGTGTGGTTGCGCATGACGAGCGTGTTTCGCGCAATTCTGTCGTAGTCGGCGCCGTCGCGAAGAACGCTCGCCCCCGCCGCCTGAATGAGCGTGTCAACAGCCTTGAATGCCTCAACACCGCTTGCCGCAACATCCAGGTTCAGCTTCGCTCGCTCATCCATGGAGGGCTCTGCTGTGCCGGGAGCGTAGAGCCGCTCGGTGCGGCTTACCGCGTCATCGAGCAGGAGTCCGGCAACCAGGGCCTCCTGTGCTGCGCGGCCATAGGCTGCGTGCGCCTCAGGCTCCTCAAGGTACGGAACCCCGCTGGCCGGTCGGATGCGCTTCGCCATCAACTGAGGGAAGAGCTCAAGCGCTCCCTCAGCAGTGCCAACGGCGACGGCGCCGTGAATGAGGGACAGCACGCGATACATCGGATATTGCAGGGCCGCATAGGAGGGGTAGAGGGCAGCCCCGTCATTCTCCCGCGACGAATACTTGATGAAGTCGGTCACCCGATGCTGCGGTATGAACACATCGTCTAGTACGAAGTCGGTGGAACCGGTCGCTTTCATACCCGGAACGTGCCAGGTGTCGAGAACCTCGCCATCCGCAACTTTCGAGATCACAGCGAGAGGGCCTTCGGCGCCCGCCGCAGCGACGACTATCCACTTCGAATGCAGCACCGCTGATGCGAAGCGCCATCTACCCGTGACTCGGTAGCCGCCGTCGACGGGCACCGCGGTACCCGGGGGCGCTGCAACGGCCGCGGCGAGCGCGGGACCGTCGGCGAATACCTCAGCCTGAGCAGAGGCGTTGAGCCGAGAAAGCAACCATTCGTGGGACATGAGAAATGCGGCAACCCACCCAGCCGATGCGTCGCCCCGCGAGAGAGCGCGCACAATGTCGATGAAGGCGCTGAAACCAATCGCCGAGCCGCCTGTTTCTTTCGGCCGCATGGCCGTAAAGAACCCCGCATCGCGAAAAGCCTCGATCTCTACGTCGGGAAGCCTGCCGATGCGCTCGGCCTCGTCAGCATGTTCGCGCAGAAGCGGCACGAGCGCCACGGCTCGAGACACAAGTGTGGCCTCATCGACTGCAGTATCAATCACAACAAATCCTCTGTATCGGACGAAGCTACGGGATGCTCGGCAGACCACCGGAGAACGTCGGATCAAGGTTGCGACCGAGAGCATCCTTGCCGGTGAGTTCTGCGAGCGGATCGAAGCGGATAGCACCGTGTGACGCGAGCACCCGCAGGTCTCGATGGGCTCTCTGGATCGGGTTGCTCAGCAACGCGACAGACGAACCGAGCGCCTCTTCGAGGTCGGCGATCGCGTCGCGGCACAGACGAATCGCAAAGATGAGGTCCATATGCGTGCGCGATGCCTCGGTCGCTGTGAAGTCGAGGCCCTCGAGGCTGTTCCTGTCGATGCCATCCGCGATGCTCTGCACAACGGAGCGGGCTGCATCGATGGCAGCCTGCGAGCGCCCGACAACGATCTGGGTGCCCGGTGAGTCTGCGATGGTCGCGTACGGAAGGTTGAACGGTGTGCGCTTGGGCGCCGAGCTGAGGAACGACTCCAGCGCCCCCTCCGCGAGGCCCAGCGCGACTGAGGCAAGGTTAAGAGTGATCGCAACGATGCGGGCTTCGCTCGGCCAGCCGAACGCGAGGCCGGCAAACCTTTCGTGCAGTCCGTTCATGCGGTCGGGCATCTCGTGCAGGTCGAAGAACCGATCTGTGGGGATGAACACATCATCGTCAGCGACAATCGAGTTGCTTGCCGTGGCCGACATGCCGGTGACGTTCCAGTCCTCGATGATGCGACACGTCGAGGTCGGCAACAGGGCAAGGCCGCGGCTGGGCGTGCCGTCGGGTTTCACATAGTCGGCACCAACCATCGCCCACGTCGCTGTTCGGCATCCGGTCGCAAAGCCCCACTTGCCTTTGACCTTCCACCCGCCCGAAACGGCGTGAGCGGAGCCGACCTGACGGGCAAACACGGAGGCCCCGACGAGACGCGGCCCGGGAACGTCGGCGGACGACGCGAAGACTTCTGCCACAGCTTCGTCTGAGTAGGCCGAAACTAGGTTGTGGTTCGTCGCGGCAGCCTGCGCGAGCCAACCGGCCGAGCCGTCACCGCGGCCGACGGCCTCAAGCACCTCAACGAGGTCGCGGGCACCGGATGCTGTTCCGCCATATTCGATCGGTGTGCCGAGATCCCACACACCGATCTGCTTGAGCTGACGGTTCACTTCGTCGGCGAGCCCGCGCCCCTGTTCTGCTGCGGGGCCGAGCTTCTGCATTTCTGGCACAAACTCGAGCACCTCGTCGCGCATACGGCGCCCGGTGTCGGTGAGCATCGAGCTCGGCGTCAGCGTGTCGCGAGCCGACAGCTGCTCAACCTTGACTGCTTCAGTCACGTTCTTGTCCTTCTTGCTTGAGGTGCGGTGAGATCTCTCGACCTCGCGCCGGTCGGTGGCGCGGGTTCAGTCTTGGATGGCGCCGGGGGGCGGTGAAGCTGCGCTCCAGTGCTCGGTCATCCGCCCGCCTCCCACTCGAAACATCGTGGGGATGTTGCGGCGGGAGCCATCTGGGTTGCTTGCTTCGAGCAGAAGCGCCGCAATGTCGCCCTCGACGACAACACAGACGGGCATGGGCGGCCAGAGGTCGATGCCGGCCGCAGCTGCCCCCTTGAAGAATCTCGCCAGCGGCTCGCGGCCGTCGGTGAGGTGGGCGTCGTGCTGCTTGTAGCCTTCGTCGATGAATCGTTCGAGGAGAGCATCGATATTGCCCGCGATGTCGCCCGTAGCGACAACCATGGCCATCTGCCGCTGAAACTCGACAGCGATGCGCTTGACTTCGCGAACCTCGGGGTCGTCGGCTTTGATCAGCTCTTCTATGAACTGCTCGTCGTCGACCCAGCTGCGAAAGAAGCCTGGGTCGGCGATCGTCGCCAAGGGCCCTGCGAATGTGTAGGGGGGCAGGGCCGCCGGCGTTGCAGCGGCCCGTTCCTCGCTCAGTTTCCGCTCCACGATTCTCCCTTGTTGGGGGAGATGGGGTTGGGCTCCGGCGTCAGGTACGACGCCGGCACGCTCTTCACTCCGGGCTGAACCGCGGTCAGACGGGGAACCGATATCAGTGTCACGGACCACTGGATCTCATCAATCGCTTCGGTGACCTTCACGAGAAGCTCGTCCTGCTCGTCGGCCGGTGCCGTGACTGCCGCGGTGAGGGCGTCGGTGACGCTCATCGGCAGGGGCTCGCCGTTGGGGTTGATGGGGCCGACCCCCGACATGCTGCCTGTGACGTGTCCAAAGACGTTCGCGCCACCGGCGTTGTAGATGTAGGCGGGGAACCCTCCGTCCGTAAGGATCTTGCCCATGAGGGCGGTGAAGGGGTCATCGTTTCGCTCAAGCGTCACGTTGATTCCCAAGGCCTGCAGTGCTCCCTGCACTGCTTGGCCGAGAAGGTTGCCCGGGTCCATTGCCGACGGGGATGTCACGACGAGGTCGAATCCGTTGGGGAAGCCAGCCTCGCTCAGCAACTGCTTGGCCCGGTCGAGGTCATACGCGTAGGGGTCTTCTCCCGTGTGCCCGGGAAGGCCGGCGGGTGTCGCCGAGCTCGTGGGCGTCGCGAATCCGGCGTAGAGCGACGAGTTGAGATCGTCTCTCGGGATGGCGTGCGCAATTGCCTGGCGAACGCGGACGTCTGCAAGGGGCCCCTCCGTGCGATCGCCGAAGACGAGCATCGCGGTTCCGGATTCACCGATTCCGAGGGCACCCTTTGACATCTGCATGCCTGCTGACTCTGCCTGGCCCGCAAGTGGCGCTAGGAGGGAGACCGCATAGGTGACCTGTCCGCTCGTGAGTGCGCTACCCAGGGCCGAGGGGTCAGAGAACGGCTTGATTACGACGGTGTCGTAAGTGAGCGTCTCCGGTGCGAAGTAGTGCGGGTTTGGCACGTAGGTGTACTCGGTGCCGCTGGTCGACTTCTCCGGGTCAAGCTGGTACGGGCCCGCGCCGTTGGTTGTCGCCTCGATCGACTCGGGGTCTGCGGTGGCGGCCGGGGCCGTGATCATCGCGAATGCGCTGTCCTGGTTGAGCAGACTGAGTGCGTACGACTGCGGCACGGGGTTTTTGAACGCAATCTCGACGGTGTCATCGGCGGTAGCCGTCACCCCTGCGATCTGCGTGCCGTACTGCTGCAACTTCGGCGACATCGTCGTGAGAAAGCGCACCATTGAGTTCGCCACAGCATCGGCATCGACCTCGGTGCCATCGCTGAACTTGGCATCGGAGCGCAGCGTGAGCGCGATCGATGTGTTGTCTGGGGCGAACTCCCATGACGACGCCAGGTATGGTCCGTACTCCCCACCCGCGGTCTGGTAAACCGGGGTCGCATAGGCGAACTGGTTGTACGTGGGCAGGTTGGAGTAGATCGGGTCGAACTTGCCGACATCCTGCGTGACACCGACGATCAGTGCCCCGTCTGTGCTGGACTCAGACGGCCCCGTGTCAGCGGCGCAGCCTGCGAGCATCAACGACGCGCTGGCAAGAACGGCTGTGGTCCATCGGATGCCGCGGCGGCTTGGCCCGCTTTGGCGTGCGTGTTGCAGTGACTTCATTGTCTACTCCAGGGTTTGACGGATGCGATTTCTGCGCGGCGGTAGCCGTCGCGGGTCAGTCACCGCAAGTGTGTACTACACCGGACTGTTCTGTCAACGAATGTCGTTGAGAACGTAGTGTCCTCGCGCAACTTCCCCGTATTTACGGGGAAGAATGGCCATCGCTCCTCTCAATGAGGTAGCGTACGCAATCGTACACTTACTAGAGGAGCGCATGATGGCCAACCCCGACTACCTCGAATCAAACAAGCGCCTGGTTCTCGATTACTTCCACGACGTCGTCGCGTCGTTCGATATCCGTCCGTTGCCGCGATTCATTGCCGAGAACTTCGCCCTGCACGGCGCCGATGATCTCGTGGGGATCACGTCATTCGAAGAGATCCTCCTGCGGGACTTTGCCGGAGCCGACCCCCTCGCGCCGGAGGACGTGAAAATGATCCCGCCGGCGTTTGTCATCGCCGAAGGCGACCTCGTCACGATCGCCTTTTACATGCCCATGGCCGATCCCGACGTTCCCGGGCAGCACTACGACTACTTCGGGTTCAACACGTACCGGGTCGAGAACGGCAAGATCGCCGAGCGCTGGTCGAACGAGCATCGTTACGCCCGCCCCCAGTTTCTGCCCCAGGCCGCTTTCGGCAAGCACCCAACGCAGCCTCAGCTTGTCGGCGAGACAGATCTCGAAAAGAACAAGCAGCTTGTCAGCGATTTCTACGATCAAGTATTTGGCACCCTCAGTCCCGACCGCGTGAAGGATTTCGTGGCCCAGGATTACCTTCAGCACTCCTCTCACATGCCTCAGGGCCTCGCTGGGCTAGAGGCCTACGTCTCGGAACTTGCGGCGCAGGCTCCCGAGCTACCCGAGGGAGCAGCCCCCGGCAGCCCTCCTGCGCCTGCCGTACTGCATGCCGAAGGCGACATCGTCGTCATCGCGGCCCAGTTGCCTCAACCGCTGCATGATGAGCCGACGGGCAGCTGGAACTACTTTGCCTACGACGCCTACCGCGTCCGAGACGGAAAACTCGCGGAGCACTGGAGCGGCATCGACAAGCACGCTCGACCGACTCACCCCTAGACAACCGGGCACTCGTTAACAGGCGCCTCCCCGCACACTGCAGGGAGGCGCCTCACTGCGCTCCGCTATTGTGCCGGGGGCTCGTTCGAGCCCAGCAGACCAGATCCATGGCGCGTCCATGCGCTGTCGTTAAGGGTCGCGTGTTGCGCGAGCGTCAGGATGTCGCGGAGTCGGCGCTGCAACGGAGCATCGTCGAATATGCCGCGAGCACCATTCGTGCGAAAACACGTCTCGACAACGTCGATGCAGGCATCGACAACCCACGCGCAGCTGGCCGCGGCGCTTGTCATGAGCTGCATAAAGTCGGTCTCGTCATCGACTTCGCGCAGGGCGGCAGCATCCTCGCGGATGAGCGCCCGAGCCGCGCGCAGGGTTGTCGCCACGCGGCCGATCCGATGCTGAGCCACGGGGTCGTCGGCGATGCTTGTGCGGGCAAGCGCCCTCGTCCTTGCCGACGCTGAGGCTGCAACATCGTCCAGCGCGCCCTGGGCAACCCCGATTGCGATTGTTGCGAGCTCATAGCCGAACTCGATGAGCGGGTATCGGGTGATGCCGGCAACGCTCGGCACCGCTCCGCCGAGATCGAAGGTGAACTCGTCGGCGACAAATACGCCAGCGAGCGCGAAATCCTGGCTGCCCGTGCCCCTCATTCCGAGCGTTTTCCAGGTGTCGATGATCTCGGCCACGTCCTTCGGCAGCACCATCGCCCGCATCGACGGACGACCGCCAGCACCGATCACCGGTTCGCCGTCTTTGACGACAATGCAGTTTGCGAACAGAAAATCCCAGTTGTCGCATCCGCTGGCAAAGCCCCACCGACCGTCGACGAGGTAACCACCGTCAACGACGGTTGCTCGCCCCTGGGGGCCGAACGCCCCTCCGATCGTGACGTCTGGGTTCTCGGAATGCAGTTGGTCAAACGTCGACCGGGAGAGCCAAGAGAAAACGGCAGGGCTTTGGATGCCGATGGTGGTGGCCCAGGCCAGCGACCCGTCGATTCGCGCGAGAGCCTCGATGACGTCGAGCACCTCGTCCGAGGTAGCTTCGAGCCCGCCATGGCTCGCCGGCAGCAGCAGGCGGTAAAATCCGGCCTCGCGCAATCGGTCGTGGATATCCGCGGGCACGCGCTTGGCGCCCTCGAATTCCGCGATGCGGTCACGGAGTTCATCCGCAAGTCCGTTCACCGCGGCGAGCACGGTCGCTGCACTCGTGGTCATACTGGGCGCGTCTATCATCGCGATCCCTTTCCAAACGGCATCGTCGCCGCTTCATGAGAGGATAAGTTGAACTAAACGGTATCGTACCGTTAGGCGTCGGCATAAGGAGAGATATGAAGCTGTTGATCACGGGTGCGTCGGGCAAACTCGGTCGGGCGACGATAGACCATCTGCTCCGCCAGGTAGACGCTGCGGATCTCATCCTCGCCACCCGCTCGCCGCAGACGTTGGCCGACTATGCAGCGCGAGGGGCCCGCGTAGTCGAAGCCGATTTCACCAAGCCAGAGGGGCTCGCACACGCCTTCGCCGGCGCCGATCGCATGCTGCTCATCTCGACGGATGCGCTCGGTCAGCGCGAACCGCAGCACCGCGCAGCTATCGAGGCGGCGGTCAGCGCCGGCGTTAAGTTCATCGCATACACCTCGTTTCCCTCCTTTGGAACAGACGACCCGCTTTCGCTCGAGCACGCGGCCACCGAGCAACAGCTTCGGGAAAGCGGACTGCAATGGTGCGTCCTGAAGAACTTTCCCTATGCAGACAATGAAATTGACGCCCTGCGTGAGGCGCTTGAGGCCGGCGAGATCGTGACGAGCACGGCGGCGGGCGAGACAGCATTTGTCTCGCGCGACGACTGCGCCGCGGTTGCCGCGGCAGTGCTCACGGGCACGGGGCACGAGGGGCGCACCTACGACGTCACGGGGCCCGAGCTCATCGATGCAGCACGGCGGGCGCAGATCTTCACAGAAGTGGGCCAGCAGCCGATCGCGGTTCGCCATGTCGACGACGCCACGGCATCGCAGGAGCTTTCGGCGAAGAGCGGCCTGCCCCTTTTTGTGGCCCTCGATATTGTGAGCAGTGTTGCTACGGCGACCCGCAGCGGAGTATTCGCTGTGCAGAGCGACTCGGTCGAACGACTGACCGGCAACCCTGCCACCCCGCTGCGAGCCGTCCTCGAGCACGCCCGTCATCACTGACGGTCGGCCCTCAGGGCCGTGGGCGAGTCACCACACCGCGAGGCCGCCCGGCCCATTCGCACCCGTGATGAAACTCTGGTTCACGTCTGCGCCGTCGAGGGTCGCGCGCCCGATGGTGCCGTTGTTGTTGCCCCAATAGATGTAGCTGCCGTCGACGGCGAGACCGGCTGGAAAGTCGGCTCCGCCGATGAAGCGGTAGTTCGCGTTGGTTCCGTCTTTATTGACGCGGCCAATCGCGTTCTCCTGCATATTCGACCAGTAGATGTAGTCGCCATCCACTGCGAGCCCCACCGGCAGCGGCGAGAGAACGAACCCGCTCTGCACGCCCGTGTTGATGAGAAAGTTCTCGTTCACGTCTGTGCCGTCGAGCTTGGCCCGGCCGATGGTGTTGGCGACATTGGTCCAGTAGATGTATTCGTTGTCGACGGTTACGGCGTTGGGCATCCGCACTCCCACGTCAAACGAAATGAACTTCTGGTCAACCTCAGTGCCGTCAAGCTTGGCCCGCCCGATTGACAGCGTTCCATTGTTAGCCCAGTAGACGTATTCGTCGCTCACCGCGATTCCCACGGCAAAGTAGACGCCCTCCGAGATGAACTCGTGGTCAACTTCGGAGCCGTCGAGCGTGGCCCGTCCGATCTGATTTTTGAGGATGTTCGTCCAGTAGACGTAGTCACCCCGCACCGCGACACCGCTCGGAAATCCGATCTCAGAGACGAGGCTCTGGTTGACCTCAGACCCATCGAGACTCGCCACGCCGATCGTGTGGGCTGTCGCCTTAAGCGCCTCGTTCTTGAGGATGCCGTTGTTGGCCCAGTAGATGTGGGTCGCCACATGAGGCGCCTGTTCTTGCTGAGGGCTGGAGACGGGCGCTGGCTCTTCACTTGCACGGGGAATTTCTCCCGAGCCACAGCCCGCCAGGATCACCACCACTAGAGCAGAAACGCCCAGGCCAACGGAGCGTCGCCAGCCGCGAGAAATGCGAGAGGGAGATGTTGCGCTTCTCATAATCCTCACCACACCGCTAGTCCGGCAGGGGCATTAGCGCCGGTGATGAAGTTCTGATCCGCGCCGGAACCATCCAACTTCGCCCGCCCGATGGTGTCGCTGTTGTTTGCCCAGTAGATATAGGTGCCGTCGACGGCGAGGCCAGCCGGAAAGTCTGCTCCCTCTATGAACTTCTTGTTGCCTTCGCTGCCGTCCAAGTTGGCCCGCCCAATCGCGTTGTCCTGCATGTTCGACCAGTAGATGTAATCGCCGTCCACCGCCAACCCGATCGGCACGGGCGAGAGGATAGTTTCGCTCTGAGCTCCGATATCGGCGATGAAGTTCTCGTCGACCTCTGTGCCGTCGAGCTTCACCCGCCCGATCTGATTGACCCAGTTGCTCCAGTACAAATATTCGCCGTCGACGGCCAGGCCGTTAGGCACCTGGATGCCGTCAATGAAGAATCCGTTGGGCTCACTGCCGTCGATCTTGACCCGCCCAATCGAGTTCGTGCCGTTGTTCGACCAGTAGATGTAGTCATCGTCGACCGTGATGCCGTTGGGGAGCCTCACTCCGTCTGTGACGAATTTCTTCTCCACCTCGGTGCCGTCGAGCTTCGCCCGACCGATGGAGCCCTCTTCGATGTCGGTCCAATAGACATACTCGCCTCGTGCGGCGATGCCGCTGGGAAACGTGATGCCTGAAACCAGACTCTGGTTGACGGTGGCCCCGTCGAGGGTCGAGACTCCGATTGTGTGGTCGGTGGCCATAAGCGGGTCGCTCTTGTGGATGCCGTTGTTGCCCCAGTAGAGGTGGGTCGCGACATGCTCGGCCCCCTCCCCCTCCTGTGGTGCTCCAGCGCTACACGCCGCCAGAGAGATGGCCAACAGAACGGATGCCATTCCCGCGACCACGCGCGTCACGGGGCGAGTCATCGTCGATCTACTGCGACCGATCACTGAACGGCCGTTCCGTCTGGGGCTACGATCGACCACTTGCCCTCACCAAAGTTGCTGTTCAGGCCGTGACCCCCCGCTGCGCCAGCGGAGTTGTCGCCGCCGAAGCTATACAGCGGAAAACCGTTGATCGTGAGCTGCTCGAAGCCGTCGTGGCTCCACACGGCGAACTCGCCCGAAATGCCCTCCCCGACCGCGAGCGCCGCAAGGTCGCCCGTTACGGGAGACCAGAAGCCGAGGCACTCGGGCACGTTGCACTGAGGATCCGCCACGCTGTCGTCGGTGAGGAGGTACACAGAAAATCCGCGATCATCGACCAGCGCTGTCACCCCTCGCCCGTCAGCGAGAGTGACCGTTGCCGCCTCAAGCGCTGTCGTCAGCAACTCTGCCGGCGCCCCACCCGGCGGCACCTGGCCCGGTCCGGGAGCGGGAGCGGGAGCGGCCGAGGATGACGGCTTTGCGCTCGGCTTTGCGGAGGAATCTGTCGCGCTTTCTCCCGCAGAGCAGGCGGTGGCACCCAGCAGCACTGCCGTGGTGAGCAGTGCGGTAGTCAGAATCTTGTGAATCGTCATTTTCCGTTTTCTCCTGTCAGCGGTAGACACCGGGCTCGACGACCCCGGCGTAGTAAAGGAAGTTGGCGTGGCTGTAGTCCCGACTGCCGGCGATCTGGCTCTGGCGGTCGGGTCCGAACTTCAGATCGGTTCCGAGGAAGGGTTCAAAATCTGGTTCCTGATTGAGATAGCTGCGGGCGTCATCCCGCATCAAACCCAGCAAGGTTTCGGCCACGATTCGCCCACCGACTGGCCCGAGTGAGAGGCCGTCATTGACGATGTCGGCTTCGGCGAGCTCGTAGTACCACATGGGTGTGGCGGTGGCAAACGGTGCGTAGACGCTACCGATCTCCTGGAGATCCGCCTCGCTGAGGGGGTCGACACCGAGTTCGCGCGCTACGGACTGCCCCGACGGCAGCGCCCAGGTGAGCACGCGCAACAGGTTGCGCTGAGGGAGCGCGGCCTTCTCGACCTCGGCACCTCCGGGGATCGCAGCACTCGGCAGCGTGTAGAGAGTGGTGGTGATCTTGGGGTTGATCTTTCGGTTGTGGAGCACCTGCCCGTCGCCGAAGTCGAAGTAGGACTGCCAGCCCAAATAGCGTCGGGGCGCGGCATACCCGCCGAGCATGTCGGGTCGGTCGAAGCTGCTCGCATCGTGGAACCGAGTCATCGGGATCGACGCATCGAAGGTCAAGCCGTAAAAGGGCGCCTTGTTGGGGTCGCTACTCGCCCCGGTGCCGCTTGAGAAATTCGCGCGGTATGACGGGTCGGTCTGGCTGTGGCCGAAGCGGTAGGAGCCGGAGCTGAACTCGATGGGCATGTAGGCGTTTCCGCGCGGCGGCTTATAGAAGCGGTTGCCCTTTCTCAGCACGTCGCGAACGAGAGCGCTGCCCACCACCTGCGGAAGGTGTTCGTTGACGATGAGCCAGTGGTAGTGCCACAGCACGACCTCACGAGCCACAAGGTAGCGCTCCTGGGTGTTCGACAGGTCTGCTTGGCGAGCAGTGGGGAACGCCCGGAGATCGAAATCGTCTAGATCGTCGAGCACTCGGTTGTATGCCTGCATGTAGGCCACGGTGAGGCCCTCGAGCATGAGGGTCTGAGAATTGCGGCCGTCTGCCTTGTGCAGGGTCGACGTGCCATCCGCGTTGGCGGTAAACGGGAACATCTCGTAGGTGCCGCCGCTGCCGATCTTCATCCTGGCCGCAGCGTGCTTGCCCTCTCCAGCGCCGTAGAGCATGGGGGAGCCGCTGGGCCCATCTCCGAAAACCGTGTCGAGGTCGAGAGCTGGCGTCACCGCGTTATTCGTGAGCAGCGGATTGGCCGGCGCCCCAAGAACAGAGGTTGCGTCAAAGGTGATGTCGTGGTCGATGAGCTGCCCGAAGAACGTCGAACCGTGGGTCTGTGTGGGGTTGAACGGGCTGCGTCCCCGCGGGTTCGACGGCGTTGGGCTGCCGTTGACCGTTGGGTCGAGCAGCAGCCGCTCCGCTCCTGCAGAAAGGTCGTCCTTGGCATCCATGATGCCGCCCTGCGCGCCCACCTCGAGAAGCGCCTTGCGAACGGTGTCGTCGGGATGCGCGAACGGCTCTCCACGAAGACTCGGCAGCATAATGCCGAACTTGCGGGCGCTTTCGGGGACGCCCTTCGCTGCACTGATGGCAAGGTTCTGCGCGGGCGTCGGTGACGGTGCCGCTGACAGCCCTGGGACCCCGTTGTTCGCAACAGCCAACGCGGCGATACCAGCACCGCCTGCGGCAACTCCAATCCCCATTACCTTGAGGAACTGGCGCCGCGACTTGCCCTCAGCCGCCTTTGGGGTGCTGTCTGGTTCTACGCCGTCGTCATGCTGCTTCTCGCCGACCATTCGGATCCTCCTCGATCTCGTTGCGCCGCTGTGGCTGGCAACAACACCCCGGGACCGCGGGCTGGGCCAGCGCTGGCCTCGTGCAAGACAGTACCGTATCGTATCCTTGCCGCCAATAGCGCGGTCTACACCGACAGGGCGCGTCACTTGCGATTCAACAACGGGCCGCTTTGAAAGCGGTGTACCGTACGGTACTGTACGGGATGGCACAGGGTAGTGCCCCCGCCTTCGGGCGATCACTGAGACGGAGAAGCGAGATGACGGTATCCCGGATCCAACCAGGCCGCAGGGGCAAGCGCGCCCTCGCGGCAATACTCGCCGTGGGAATTACCGTGACGCTGGCGGCGTGCAGCCCCGACGCGGCAAGTTCCCCGTCGACCGAGCGCATCTACTGGACGAACAGTGGCACCGAGGTGGGGGTCCCGAACCGCGACGAGGCGGTCAACACGATCGGCATCGCCAACCTCGACGGAACGGACGTCGACCAGGAATTCATCACGGGCGCCAGCTTTCCGATCGGCGTAGCCATCTCGGGCGAATACCTCTTCTGGAGCAACGGTGACCGCAACACCATCGGGCGGGCGAAGCTCGACGGCACCGAGGTCGACCAGGAATTCATGACGGACCTGAGCTCACCCGCCGGACTCGCCGTCGATGACACGTACCTCTACTGGACCAACGCGAGCCACAACTCGATCGGCCGCGCTGCGCTCGACGGCACCGACATCAATGACACGTTCATCACCGGCAATAACTTTCCGAATGCAATGGCCGTAGACGGTGACTACGTGTACTGGACGAACAACGGCAACAACACAATCGGACGCGCGAATATTGACGGTACCGAGGTGAACCAGGAGTTCATGACCGACATCAACGCGCCGGCAGGGCTCGCCGTCAATGACTCGCACGTCTACTGGACCAGCCGCAACGACGGCACGGTGGGACGGGCGAACCTCGACGGCACCGACCAGGAGCCGAGCCTGATCACCGGCGCTAACACTCCCCCTGGTGTTGCTCTCACTGACTCACACCTCTACTGGACAAGCAGCGATGGCACCGTCGGACGAGCGAACCTCGACGGCTCGGATGCTAAAGCAGACTTCATCACCGGCGGCGATGGTCCCGGTGCACTGGTGATTCTCCACGACTGATGGCTGCCGCATCCATGAAACTCGCCACCGCACCGAGCTCCGCCGAACACACCGTTGGCACCGGCTCTTCACACCTCAACGGAGGCCTCTCGGCCGATGACTTCAAACTCGCGTTTCGAAACCATCCGGCCGGAGTCGCTGTCATCACCGCCGACTGCGGTGACGGCCCCGTGGGCTTAACCGCCACGTCGGTCTTCTCCATTAGCGCAGAGCCACCGCTCCTTGTCTTCTCACTATCCTCGGCATCCTCAAGCGCCCCGACAATCGCTCAAGCGGAGACGGTCGTCGTGCATCTCCTCACCGCCGAAGAGCTATCTGCCGCGCGGCTTTTCGCCACCAGCGGTGTCGATCGCTTCGCCGACGGTGACAGCTGGAGTCGGCTTGCCACGGGTGAGCCCTATCTGCTCTCGACTAACTCCTGGATTCGGGGACGAATCGTAGACCGCATGCTCGCGGGGGGATCGACCGTCGTCGCAGTTCACGCGCTCGAGGCGCGTCTTTCTCCCGACGCCGAACAAGATCCGCTGGTCTATCACAACCGCACATGGCACCGACTGGGTGACCATTCTGTGCTGACGGACTAAGCGCAACGCACCACCCGCCCCCGCACCGAGGGGCAGGCTAACGGCCACATTCTTTGAAAGGAAAACATGCCAAAACTACTCATCGTGATCGCGAGCACCCGACCCGGGCGCGTCGGTCTACCGATCGGCAACTGGGCAGCTGAGGGCGCCCGCGCTCATGGAGGTTTCGACGTCGAGGTCGCCGATCTCGCGGACCTTGCACTGCCGTTCCTGGACGAACCCGGCCACCCGCGAATGGGCCGCTATGAACACGACCACACGAAGGCGTGGAGCGCAACGGTCGACAGCGCAGATGCCTTTCTGTTCGTGACTCCTGAATATAACTACGGCCCGCCCGCGAGTCTGCTCAACGCCATCTCGTACCTCTTCTGGGAGTGGGCTTACAAGCCCGTTGGCTTCGTGAGCTACGGAGGAATCTCTGCAGGACTCCGCGGCGTTCAGGTGCTCAAGCAGATCGTCACAACCGTGAAGATGATGCCGCTATCCGACGGGCCATCGATCCCCTTCGTCGGGTCAACTATTCATGACGGTGAGTTCGCGCCGTCGCCGATCGTGGCAGAAACCCTGCCGTGGCACCTGGACGAGATCCTCCGCTGGACCAACGCACTGGAGCCGCTTCGTCAGCAGGTTCCGCTGCTCCGGCTCGAAATGCCGCCAGGAGCTCCGCCCCGCCCTCCGGTTCCCGCGGCGTAGTCTTCTCAACTCACAAACACAGGAGGGGCCCGGCTGCTGCCGGGCCCCTCCTTTTTGTGCCGCGTTTATTCGCACTCCGTTTTAGCGGAACGTGGTTCGCATCTCACCGACCCCCTCAACCCACGTGGTCAGGAGCTCTCCCGCCTTGAGAAACCGCTTGGGGTTCCGAGCGTTGCCCACCCCACCGGGGGTGCCGGTAAAGATGATGTCGCCGGGGTAGAGCTCCACCACGCCAGAGAGGTGCTCGATGAGAGCGGGCACGGAGAAAATGAGCTTGCCCGTGCGCCCGTCCTGCATCACCTCTCCATCGATCCGGCATCCGAAGCTCAGGTCGTCGGGGTTGGATAGCTCGTCGATGGTGACGACCTCTGGTCCGATCGGGCTGAATCCCTTGAATGATTTGCCCAGGCTGAACTGCGGGGGGTGCGCACCCAGCTGCAGGATGCGCTCGGACAGGTCCTGCCCGATCGTCAGGCCAGCGACGTAGTCCCAGGCGTTCGCCGCCGAGACGTTGAGCGCGGATCGGCCGATGACCACAACGACCTCGGCCTCCCAGTCGGTGTTGCCTCCCTCCGGCAGGTCGACCTCGGAATACGGCCCCGTGATGCTGTAGGGGTACTTGGTAAAGACCGCGGGCACCGGCGAAACCCCAACGGGGCTCTCGTCGACGTGCGACTGATAGTTGAGGCCGATGGCGAAAACCTGACGGGGGCGCGGAACCGGGGGCCCCCACACGCTCGCCTCAGGCACGGGCGACCCCCCTGATGCGCCCGCCGCCCATGCGGTGAAGTCGTCCCACTGGTCATACACGTCGTGGATGTCAGCCGAAAATCGGCCGGAGCTGGCCTCGGCGATATCGAGCCAGCCGTCTGTTGTCTTCAGCATCGCGCGGGAGTCAATGTTTGCAATACGCATGTCGCTCTCCTTTTCTGTGGAAGGCGCTAAGTCAGCGCGAAAGCAGGCCGCAGCCCGCAGTGGTCATGAGCACGGGCATATTGCCGTCCCACCGGTTGAGCCAGTTGAGGTCATCGGCGTCCCAGACGATTTCGTCGCGCTCCTTGTCGTAGATGCGCTCGAGATCGGTGTAGAGCTCGATGACCGAGCCGTTCGGCTCCTGGTAGTAGCACGCGATGTTGTGCCCGGCACCGTGTCGAACGGGCCCCCAGATCAGACGGGAACCGGAGTTTGCGAGCCGGTCGCCCAGCTTTCCCAGGTCGGCAATCGACTGCGTCTCCCACGCGTGGTGGTGAAGACCAGTCCAGTCGCTCTTGACGAGGGCGATTCCGTGGTGATCGGGGTTGCAGCGAAGAAAGAATCCCTGGTCTACACCGATGCGGTCGGAGACGCGAAAGTCGAAAACATCAACGAGGAACCGCGCGAAGGCGACGGTGTCGATCGCGCGCACGGTGATGTGGCCCAGCCTGTCGGGACCGATGCCGCCAGAGCGATGATCGTAGCGGCTGGGCCCAAGGTGAACGTGAAAGGTGAAGCCTTCTGGGCCGATGAAGGCGAAGCCCGCCTCAATGAAATCTTCGATCGGCTGCTCAGCGAGCACGCGGTAGCCCCGCCGATCGACCTTCGCCCTAATCGCATCGATCTCGTCGCGGTTCGGAGCAATAAGACCGAAGTGGTCAGCTCCGTCGGTCTCGGAGGCCGTGTAGATGAGGTCCCGAGTGCCCGTTCCTGAGCTGAAGTACGCCTTATCCTTTGTGGTCTCAAGCGGCGTCAGCCCGAGGATCTTCTCCGCATTCTCCATTGACGCCCGCAGGTCGCGCGTAGCGAGGGAGACATAACCAATCTCCGAGATCGAACCAATCGCCATTCCTGAGTCCTCTCAATAGGTCGTGGCTTGGCGCGGCTGCGCCCGCACGGGTCCTTGCGCCTATTAACCCGAAGATTCGCGACCGCGGGCCGAGTGCTTCCGATATTCGGAAGCACTGGCGCGCTTCACGACCCGTCAGAGTTGGATGAAGTCCGATGTGATCGGCATAGATCGACCTAGCGAAGTGGACTACACATGGCATTCATCTGCAGTGCGACCTGGACAGCCAAAGCCGGCGAAGAGCAGACCGTGCTCGACGCCATCGAGAACCTGGCACCGGCCAGCCGAATGGAGCCGGGGAACCTCTACTACCAGCCCTATCAGGATCCGTCCGACCCCAGCGTTTTTCGCATCTTTGAGGTGTACACCGACGAGGACGCCTTCAAGGCGCACGGCCAAACAGAGCACTTCGAGAAGTGGGCCCTCGGACAGGCGATCCCCGCGCTTGCCTCCCGCGAGCGTGAGTTCTACGAGACGCTGAACGCTTAACCGATGCGCGTCGCTCGCTATCAGGAGGCAGATTCGGTGCGCGTCGCCCTCGTCGAGGGCGAGTTGCTGCTTCCCCTGCCTCCCGGCACCGAGGTGCTCAGCGTATTGACGGCCTCGCCGACGGAACGTCTCGCGATTCGCGCAGGCGCAGAAACGGCGATACCGCTCGATCGAGCGTCGCTCATCGCACCGCTCGACCCTCCCGCCATGCGTGACTTCGTCACCTTCGAACGCCACGTCCAGGGCGTCCACTCGTCAGTGGGCGGCGGCGCGGCCGGAATCCCCGACGCCTGGTACGAGGCGCCCGCATTCCTCTTTATGAACCCGCACTCGCTCACCGCTCCGTTTGGTGAGGTGCCAATGCCGCCCCACACCCTGGCCATGGACTTCGAGCTGGAGGTCGCGGCGATCGTGGGGCGCACGGTGCGCGATGTCGACCCAGACGACGCAGAATCTCTCATTGTCGGATATGCGATCTTTAACGACTGGTCCGCCCGCGACATCCAGCGCCGCGAAATGCAGGTCAACCTCGGCCCCAGCAAGGGCAAAGACTTCGCGAACACCCTGGGCCCCTGGATCACCACCCCGGATGAGCTCGAACAGTGGAGGGTCGGTGACCGATTTGACCTTCGCATGGAGGTGAGGGTCAACGACGAACTCATTGGCGAGGCATCGCTGGCCGAAATGGGGTGGAGTTTTGCGGAGCTGCTCGTGCATTCATCCCGCGACGCGTGGGTCGGTGCTGGCGATGTTCTCGCGACGGGCACCTGCGGCGGCGGGGCGCTCGCCGAATGGTGGGGCAGGCGTGGCGAGCAGTCGCCGCCACCCCTCGCCGTGGGCGACGTTGTGACGATGACGGTCGAAGGGCTCGGCACGATCTCGAACCAGATCGGACCCATCCGAAGCCCGGGGCACCGCGTGCCGGCGGCCCGCCCCCTGAGTCCGGCGCCAGGGGCTTAGCTACTCTCCAGTGACGCGGCGATTCGCCGGGCCGTGACCAGAACAGACGGAATATGTGACCTGGCCGTCTGCGCATCCCGAGCCACCAGCGATACTGCTCCTTTAATTCCCTCTCGCCCTCGGATGCACGCGGCGAGAAGAAGCCGCCCTTCGCCGTCGGGCATCATCGCGGCACCCGTCTCCCTCGCCTCTCTCAGGGCACCGTGAAGATCTAGGCGCGCACGTTCGTCGAGCACCGCACCACACTCCTCGACGATTGCCGGCGTTGACTCCGCGAGCACAGAGATTCCCGCTGCCGACGAGACGAGAGAGAGCCGTTCGACGCGGCCGGTCCACTCTGCTCGCGGCGACTCCGACCCAACAAGGCGGTCCACAACCACGAGCCGCCCACCGACGAGCTGCGTCAATTCCACCGTGCCCCTCGTGACCGCGTGAAGGTCCTGCAGATATCGGGCGGCGGCGGTGCGAAACTTTTCGGCTCTCTCGTATCGCCGGCCAAACTCCCACAGGGTCGGGCCAATGCGCAGACCCGCGGCTCCCGCCCGCTCGATAAAACCTTCCGCGAGCAACTCGCTGCACAGCCGGTGCACTGTGGTCAGCGGCAACTCCGTCGTGTTGGCTATTTCGGTCAGAGTGACCGGAAACGGTGCCTCCGCGAGAACGTCAAGCACCTGAACGGTGCGACCGATCACCGACACGGCAGACTCCCGCCGCGAGGCTTCAGAGACTTCACCGCGACCCTGTCTCTGTTTCGCTGCCTTCGACGCTGCGCATTGTGCCGTCAAGATGCGCTCGAAGGGTGGCGGCAGCGGCGTCGGGGCGACCGGCGAGCACGTGCTCGAGGAGTTCACGGTGTTCACGATCCACCGTCTCTCGTCGGCTTTCGGTCATCGCTTTGACCGACAGCTCCCGATAAATCTCGGCCTCGTCTCGGAGTGACCCGACCGTGACAAGGAGGCGGTCGTTGCCCGCTTCAGCACAGAGAACTTCGTGAAATCGCGTGTGCGCTTCACGCCACTCGTCCGACAGTGTCGGCTGCTCCACGTCGACGCCCGCCACCGCCAAAGCATCGAAGGCAGCCTGCACGGTGCGCACCCACTCGGCGGAGCCGTTCACTGCGGAGAGACGAACCGCCTCACCCTCAAGCAGCTGGCGGATCGCGGTGAGCTCGCGCAGATCGCGAAGCGAGGTCGAGACCACGTGGAACGAGCCGGTGTCAGACGCCACAACGAGGTGCTGGTCAACGAGGCGAAGCAGAGCTTGCTGCGCCACGCTCATCGACACGTTCAACGCCTCGGACAGATCGGCTACGACCACCTCTCGCCCTGTGCCCAAACGCCCGCGCACGATATCCGCCCGAACGGATTCCACCACGTCTCCCACATCCGCTCCCTGGCGACTTTCCCATGTCATGCGGCCAACCCTAGCGGCCATCATCCGCGACACTTCCGTTATTCGGAATAGTCGCCTGGCGCAGGTCTGACCCGACACCCAAGGTCGGCAACTCAGCGCGACGGCAGCAGCTCCGCGAGCAGCGCTTCCACGCGCGCCTTGATGTCGTCGCGAATGGGGCGCACCTCGTCGAGGCTTTTGCCCTTGGGGTCGTCGAGCTGCCAGTCGTCGTAGCGCTTGCCGGGAAAAATCGGGCAGACATCTCCGCAGCCCATTGTGATGACGGCATCCGAATCGCGCACCTGTTCGGTCGTCATGAGCTGCGGCACGCCCTGCGAGATGTCGATGCCTTCTTCGGCCATCACCTGAATGGCGACGGGGTTGATCTCGGTGGCCGGCTCGGAGCCACCCGTGCGCACGTCGACCGCGCCATTCGAGAGGGCGCGCATGTATCCGGCGGCCATCTGCGAGCGGCCCGCGTTGTGGACGCAAACGAAGAGAACGGTGGGCTTGTCGGTCATGATGCAACTTTCTCGGTGAGAGGGGCGGGGGTGTCTGCGGATGCTCGAAAGAGTCGACCGCGCAGCCACAGCGATACATAGACGAGAGCGACGAGCACGGGAACCTCGATGAGAGGGCCGACGATTCCGGCGAGGGCTTGCCCGCTGGTGGCGCCGAAGGTTCCGATGGCGACGGCGATGGCCAGCTCGAAGTTGTTGCCCGCTGCGGTGAAGGCGAGTGTAGCCGTGCGCTCGTAACCGAGCCCCACAAGGCGCCCGAGCCCGAAGCCGAGGAGGAATGTCACCACGAAGTAGGCGAGCAGGGGCAGCGCGATGCGGGCCACATCCCACGGCCTGTCGATAACCTGCTGCCCCTGGAGGGCAAAGAGCATCACGATCGTGAGCAGCAATCCGCCGACCGCGAGCGGGCTTATGCGGGGAAGAAACTTCTGCTCATACCAATCGCGCCCTCGAGTCTTTTCGCCGATTCGCCGCGAGAGATATCCGGCGAGAAGCGGGATGCCGAGAAAGACGATGACGCTGAGCGTGATCGCCCAGAACGAGAACTCGACGGAGGTTGTCGGCAGACCGAGCCAGCTCGGCAGCACCTGCAGGTAGAACCAGCCGAGCGCGCCGAACGCGCCAACCTGAAACACCGAATTGATGGCGACGAGAAACGCGGCGGCCTCGCGGTCTCCGCAGGCGAGGTCGTTCCAGATCATGACCATGGCGATGCAGCGCGCGAGCCCCACGATGATCAGTCCCGTGCGGTATTCGGGCAGGTCGGGCAGAAAGATCCACGCGAGGGTGAACATGAGCGCTGGCCCGACCAGCCAGTTCATGACGAGGGACGAGATCATCAGGGTGCGGTCTCGGGCAACCGCGCCAGCATCCGAATATTGCACCTTGGCGAGCACGGGGTACATCATCACGAGCAGGCCGACGGCTATAGGCACCGAGACCGAGCCAATCGTGAAGGCGTGCAGAAACTTGCCAACTGCGGGCGCGAACACGGCGAGAAGGAGTCCGGATGCCATGGCGGCGATAATCCAGACGGGGAGTAGTCGGTCTGTGGTGCCGAGGCGGGCGGGGGCCTGCGTGGACATTCGTTCCCTCGATGGTCGCTGCGGTGAATATCGATTACCGTCGATACAAACTATCCGGCTATATCGACGAATGTCAATGTAGTGGCAAGATAGGAGCATGTCGCCCACCGAGCTGCTCCCCCTCACCGACGTCATCGCATGCTGCGCCCCGATCGCGCGGGAGGCGATCAGCGCCGAAAACGCCGAGAAGCTCGCCCGCTCACTCAAGGCCGTCGCCGACCCGTCGCGCATCCGCATCATCTCCCTCGTGGCATCCGCCAACGACTCCGAGGTGTGCGTCTGCGACTTCCTGGAGCCCCTCGGCCTGGGCCAGCCGACCGTGTCGCACCACCTCAAGATTCTCGTCGAAGCGGGCATACTCACCCGCGAGAAGCGGGGCACGTGGGCCTATTACCGCCTGGTTCCCGGCGCGCTCGATTCACTGGGCGCGCTGCTCACAAGCGCATAGGCGAGCAGCACTAGCCGCAACGGCGATTGCTGTCCGCCTGCCGTGCGGCGACGAGTGTGATCTCCATCGTGGCCGCATGTAAATAATTCTTGACATGCTCCGCGCGCGGTGCGATGCTTCCGATGTAAAGAAAACCTGACACTCGGAGGTCATCATGGGCTACGGCGAACGCACCATCTGGGCGCAATCGATCAGCAGCATCGTTTGCAGCATCGTCTACTTCGCGATCATCATCCCGCAGCTCGGCACGAGCCCCGTCGACCAGATCGACTGGATCGCCCCCATGCTGTGGACCATCCTCGCGTCGATCATCCTGTCGATCGTGCTGAACATCGTCGCGGGCATCATCGTCGGGATGCGCGATCGCGAGAGCGCGGGCACCTCCGACCAGCGGGATCGGGAGATCGGGTGGTTCGGTGACCGTGTGGGTCAGGCGTTCCTTGTTATCGGCGGCGTCGGGGCACTCGCCCTCACGATGCTTGGCGCGGATTACTTCTGGATCGGCAACACGCTCTTTCTCGGCTTCGCGCTCTCCATGCTGCTCGGCAGCGTG
>NZ_JBACFR010000002.1:0-12412 GCF_056262345.1 Homoserinimonas sp. | reverse complement strand
CTGCAAGACCCGCTGCACTTCGGCGAGGCTCAGCAGGGTGGGCACGAGCTCGTCAACGGCGGAGGGGTTCACCTGCTTGACGCCCTCGGTGAGCATGCGAACATCCTCACGGCTGAGCAGTCGGGCGG
Organism: Homoserinimonas sp.; assembly: GCF_056262345.1. Classification (NCBI taxonomy): domain Bacteria; kingdom Bacillati; phylum Actinomycetota; class Actinomycetes; order Micrococcales; family Microbacteriaceae; genus Homoserinimonas; species Homoserinimonas sp. The sequence continues at coordinate 12,284 of NZ_JBACFR010000002.1, read as the reverse complement.
CGTTGGCGGTGACAAGCGAGGAGAGGTGCGTCACGAGCACCGATGTGCGGTCGATCACGGTGGCCCCGGCCATTTCGGCGCTGTGCCGCATCTCGGTGGGCACCCATTTGCCCGAAAGCCCGAACACGGGTTCTACGGTGCTCGCCCCCGGCAGGCCATCGAGGTTGTCGCCGAGCGCGAGCACCCGGCCCCGCGGAGCGATGCCGCGCCCGGCCTCGACCCCGGCGATGCGAATCACATAGGTGCCGGAGGGCAGCTCGACGCTGTCGCGCGTGCGAACGGGCGGAACCACGATGCCCAGCTCAAAGGCGATCTTGCGGCGAAGCGCGCGAACGCGGGCCAGGAGGTCATCGGATGCACCAGAGACGAGGTCGACCAGGTCAGGCGAGAGCTGGATCTCTAGGGCGTGCACCCGCATCTGGTCGATGAGGTCTTCTGTTGTTTCGGACTTGGGGTCGACGGGTGCCAGCGCCGCCTGTTCCTCCATGATGAGCTTTTTCTTCTCGCCAGCCTTGATGCGCTGCGAAGCGATCATGAGCAACCCGCCGATCGCCATGAACGGCAGAATCGGCATTCCGGGGATGAGCCCCATGACCACGGCGGCGCATCCGGCGATCATGAGCGCCTGGCGCGACTGGGTGAGCTGCCCCGACGCCGTGGTGCCCATGTCGGCTTCTGCGTTGGACCGGGTAACGATCATGCCTGTGGCGACCGCCATGAGCAGCGCGGGGATCTGCGTGACGAGACCGTCGCCGATGGTCAGCAGCGTGTAGGTTTCGACCGCTTCGCCGAGCTCGAGGCCGCGCTGCACCATTCCGATGGCGATGCCACCAATGACGTTGATGATGATGATGACGATGCCAGCGATGGCATCGCCCTTGACGAACTTGGAGGCACCGTCCATGGCGCCGTAGAAGTCGGCCTCCGCCGCGACGGATGCTCGCCGCTCCCGCGCCTCGTTGTCGGTAATGAGGCCGGCGTTGAGGTCGGCGTCGATCGCCATCTGCTTGCCGGGCATGGCGTCGAGCGTGAAGCGGGCACCGACCTCTGCGACACGCTCGGCACCCTTCGTGACCACCACGAACTGGATGACCACGAGGATGAGAAAGATCACGGCGCCGATGATGAGCGAGCCACCGACGGCAACGTGGCCGAATGCCTCGATCACCTGGCCGGCATAGCCTTCGCCGAGCACGAGACGGGTGGATGCCACGTTGAGGCCGAGTCGAAACAGGGTCGCCACGAGCAGCAGCGAGGGAAACACCGAGAAGTCGAGCGGCTTCTTGACGAACATGCTGGTGAGCAGAATCACGAGCGCGAACAGGATGCTCACGATGAGCAGCACGTCGAGCAACGCCGCGGGCACGGGGACCACGAGGAGCAGGATGATGCCGACCACCCCCACGGGGATGGCGAACAACGTCAGTGAGCGTTTCATGCGAGGCCTTTCGCTGAGCCAGAGATGCCAGAAGCAGAGGGCATGCCAGAAGCAGAGGGCATGCCAGAAGAAGCACGAGAAGTGAGTGAGGGGCGCGGCGCTGCGCCAACGAGGGCTGCACCGCCAAAGCTTGCGGCCTTGGCCATGGTGTGCACGCCTGCCGCTGCGCCGCGCTTCTTGAGCGCCATGACGAAGGCGAGCACGCGAGCCACGGAGTCGTAGAGCTCGAGGGGGATCTCGTCGCCGATATCGCAGGCCGCATGCAGCGCCCTGGCGAGCGGAATATCCGCCACCATGGGCACACCCTTTTTCTCGGCCTCTTCGCGGATGCGGCTGGCGATGATGTCTGCACCCTTGGCAACAACTCGGGGCGCAGATTTGCCGGGCTCATATTTGAGGGCAACGGCGACGTGCGTTGGGTTGACCATCACGACATCCGCATCGCCGATCGCCGCGATCATACGGTTGCGGCTCATGGCGAGCTGACGGGCGCGGCGCTGCGACCGAATGAGCGGGTCACCCTCTGAGCGCTTGTTCTCGTCGGTGACCTCTTTTTTGGTCATGCGGGTCTGCTTGCGGTTGCGCTTCATCACAACAAAAACGTCCGCGAAGGCCAGCACGAGTCCCGCGAGAATCGCGAACTGCAGCAATGATGCGACCCCGCCCGCCGCCTCACCCAGCAGCGCCGTAACGGAGTGCGCGCCCGACGCCATGAGGGTGGGCATGAGGGTTTGGATCACGCTGTAGAGCACAACGCCGACCACGATGGTCTTGAAGAGCGCCTTCGCTCCCTGCCAGAGCGCCTGCATGCCGAAGGTGCGCTTGAGACCCGTGACCATGTTGAACTGTTCGAACTTGGGAGCGAACTTTTTGAGCTGGATGCCGCCCTGCACTGCGGCCGCCACCACGACGGCCACGAGAACGGCGACGAGCATGATGCCGAGGGTCGCGAGCACGGAGTTCATGCCCTCCCAGAGGGCGGCCACCGCGAGCCCCGGCTCTGGCGTCGCGATCACGCGGGCAACCGTGATGAGCTGCTCGGATCCCGCATCGGATCCGGCCGAAATTGTGACGGGAATCACCACGGCGGCGGCACCGATGCCCACCCATGCGGTGAGGTCCTGAGACTTGGAAAGCTTGCCCTTCTCGCGCACCTCTTTCATGCGCTTTTCTGTTGCTTGTTCTGTGCGCTCGCCTGTGGGCTCTTCGGCCATTTACCTCACCCCCATGACAGCGTCGAGGGCGTCGCCCGTGAGGTTGGCCACCACGCTCGGCAGCGCGGCGAAGACCACGACGGAGAGCGTGAGCGTGAGAAAGATCTTGAGCGGAAACCCAAGCGCAAACGCATTGAGCGCCGGGGCGACACGGGTGAGCAGACCCAGGCCGACATCCGCAAGAAAGAGAATGACGAGCAGGGGGCCGGCGATCTGGATGGCGGCGAGAAACAGCTGGCTGACCGACGACACGATGATCTCCGCGCTGGAGCCGAGGTCGATGGCACCGCCGAGGGGCAGCGCTGTAAAGCTGCGGGTGAGGCCGCCGATGATGAGCTGGTAGGCCCCCGAGCTGAACAGGAGGGCGATGGCAGCCATATGAAAGAAGCGGGAGAACTGGGCGCCGTTGATCTGGGTTCCCGGGTCGAATGCCTGGGCGATCTGAAAGCCTCCGAAGAGGTCGATGAGGCCTCCGGCGGACTGCACTGCGGAGAAGACGATAAACACCAGAAAGCCGAGAACCGCGCCGGTGAGCAGCTCAAAGACGAGGGACCCGAGAAACTCGGCCCCGCTGGGCGAGACATAGTCGGCGGTGACTTTGGGGGAGACGGCCAGGGCCAATCCGATCGCCAGCATCGCCTTGATGCGGGCGGGGAATGCACGGTAGGAGAACGGCGGAGCGATCACGATGAAGGCCGTCATGCGCACTGCGGCGAGCATGACGGCTTCTATCCACGCGAGATTGAGCTCCAGGGACATGTCATCCCCCGCTGAGTAGGGAGGGGAGCGTGTCGAAGAGACGGTGGGTGAAGCCCACGATCTCGCTGATCATCCAGTGGCCGCAGACGAGGAGGGCGATGCCCACCGCCGCCGCCTTGGGCACGAATGACAGCGTGACCTCCTGGATCTGCGTGATGGACTGCAAAAGCGAGATGGCAAAACCCACCGTGAGGGCGGTGATGAGCACGGGGGCAGAGAGCTTGGCCGCCACCAGGAGCCCCTGGAGGGCGATGTCGAGAACCGCGGCAGAGTCCATTAGCTGTAACTCTCTATAAGGGAGGTAATGATGAGCCCCCAACCGTCGACGAGCACGAACAGCAGAATCTTGAACGGCAGCGAGATCATGACGGGCGGGAGCATCATCATTCCCATCGACATGAGCGCTGCGGCAACAACAAGGTCAATCACGAGAAACGGCACGAAGATGACGAAGCCGATGATGAAGGCGGCCCGCAGCTCGGAGATCATGAACGCGGGGATCAGGGTGGTCAGTTCCACGGCCGACATGTCCTCGGGGTTCTCGAGGCCGCCAGCCCTGGTCATGAGGGCGAGATCTTCTTCTCGCGTGAAGGCCAGCATGAACTGACGAAGCGGCTCGGATGCGAGCTCAAGCGCCCGGGTGAAGTCGATGGTGCCGTCGAGGTAGGGCTGAACGCCGACCTCATTCATCTCGCCGACGACGGGCGCCATGATGAACAACGAGAGAAAGAGCGCGAGCCCGGCCAGCACCTGGTTGGGCGGGATGCTCGGCAGCGAGAGCGCGTTGCGAGTCATCGCCAGCACGACAAAGATTTTGGTGAACGACGTCATCATCAGCAGCAGAGCGGGCGCGACGGAGAGCAGCGTGATGCCGATGAGCGTAAGAACCGACGACGACGGAGTGCCGTCTGGCCCGTTGATATCGATCGAAATACCGCCCGTGCCCGGCGCCAACGGGGCGTTGGGGTCTGCGGGGTCGGTTACGGCAAAGCTGGCCTGCGCGCCGAGGGTGGTCATCGCAATGACGGAGCCGAGCGCTAGTGCGGTGAGCGCCAGGGTGCGCAGCATTCCTGCGGTGCGTGGGGAGAGCGAAACCGCGCTCATGGGGTTCTGCGCAGCGCGGCGGCCGCCTGCCTCCAGGTATCGGGAGACAGGATCGAGCCCGCGAGCGGGCCCTTGCCTGCACCCGCGAAGGATGCGGCGACCGCGGCGGGCACGGGCTTCTCGGCAGCCGGGAGCGGTTCGACGGCCGTGAGCGGCGAGAAGGTGGCGACGGCGGCATCCATCGATTGCTCAAAGTCCGCAGGCTGCGGGGCCTCTGCCGACTGGAGCATCGTGATGGCGCCGTCAGTGACTCCCAGCACGAGCCTGCTGCCCTCGACATCAACCACGACGACGGATGCTTTGGGGCCAATGGTCTGACGGCCTACAACCACAACAGGGTTGGCTTTGCGCACTCGCAGCGATCCTTTGGAGAGCCGACGCTGCAGGTACCACAGCAGCGCCAGAACAACTCCGAGTGAAACGACGACCCTGAGGCCGACGAAAAGGGCGTCCATATCAGGCAGCGCCATCCGCGAGGTCGAGGATCGTGGTGATCCGAACGGCGTAGTCCTGATCGATGACCACGATCTCGCCGTGCGCGATGAGGCGGCCGTTGAGCAGGATGTCGGCGGGGGCACCCGCGGAGCGGTCGAGCTCGATCACGGCGCCGGGCTCGAGCCCGAGAACATCGCGCACCGACATGCGGGTGCGACCGATCTCCACCGTGAGCGCCATCTCGACGTTGTTGATGCGGCCGAGCTTGCCCACAACCTCTTCGTCGGTTTTGCGGGTCGGGCCAGCAACAACGCCTGAGTCGCGAACGCGAATGGCGAACCAACCGGCGACCCCATCGGCTCCCGTGAGTTCGAAGACGACAGCCTCGCGGTCGGCGAAAAGCGCGCCAGCATCGCTCTCGACAACGTCGCCCAGCACGCCGGTGCCGAACACGGCAGAGGCAGCGTCGAGCGCAGGCCGCACCACATCGCCGGGCGAGACGACGGAGTCGGTGCCGGCGGCATCCTGAAGCGCCTCTGAGTCGAGAAGAACGAGCGCGATGTCGGCGGATGATTCACCGACAAACGAGGCAGAAAGCGCGTGACCGACCCGGCCGGCGAGCGCTCCGACCTGCAGGGTGTGCTTCGGCGTCAGAATCGCCGTCGTCGGCAGGTGCTGAACGAGCGCATCGGCGGCGGCCTGGTGCAGGGTGGTTGTTGTCGTGGCCATTGTGGTCCTCCAGCTGTGGTGGGGCAGTGTTACTAGTTCGTGGGCGAGCGCGGGCGCGCTCAGTCGGTCGCCACTACGACACACGCGAGGCGGGAGCCGTGCGACCCCAGTGCCGCGTGGGCGAAGTGGGTGCCCTCTACGGCGACCTCAAGCGGTCGATGTTGGGGGTGGGGAATCGGCAGGATGTCGCCGACAGAGAGCCCGAGAACGGCGCTCGGGCGAACCATGGCCGGTTCGAGCCTCAGGCTCACCGAAACGGGGGCCGAGACGATCTGTGCCCGCATCGAGCGGGGGGCATCGGCGACAGCGCTCGTGGGGTTGGCGTCGCCAAGCTGAGGCAGGAGAACCTCAGAGGGAACCGCAAGAGTTGCGACGGCGATGGACTCGCCCACCTTGATGTCGAAGCTCGCCACAATCATGAGGTCGCTTGTGGCTGCGGCCTGCGCGAACTGCGAGTTGTACTGAAAGCCGTCGACGGCGACCTTGCGCACGAGCAGCGCACCGAGGGAGTACCGCAGGTCTTCGAGCGCATCGTCCATAAGGCGGCGAACGAGTTCCTGCTCGATCTGCGTGAACTTGCGTTCCTCAACGTCTACGGTGCCGCGCCCGCCCAGCATGAAGCTCACCCAGGTGAGCGCAGCGGAGGTCGGAAACTGGATGACGGCCTTGGCCGAAAGCCCCTCGATCGAGAGCAGCACCATCGCCGTGGTGGAGGGCAGAGCCGCAGCGTATTCGTCGTAGGAGAACATCAGCACCTGCCGGCAGGTGACCTGCGACAGCACCCTCACTTTGGCGGTGAGCTGGGTTCCCCACTGGCGCGCGAATGTCTCGAACGCGAGTTCAAGAACTCTGGCGTGCTCGCGGGCGAGCGTGGTGGGGCGACGAAAGTCGTATACGACTGCGTTGCCTGGGCGCTCAACGATGCCGCCGCTGGTGTGTTTCTGGACCGTCACATCCAGCACTATCGGCAGGGGAGGCTCAGGGGTTAGGCCAGGCCGCCGACTGGGCGACAAACTTCTGCAGCATCTGGGTTCACGATGCCGCAGAACGGTGGCTCTCGAGTGATGGCCGTCACATTAGGCGGGAGGTGGGTGCGTCAGCCGGCACCCTCCACCACGACCGCGGGCGACTCGGCGGGAATTCCGCCAGAGACGACATCGGGAATGAGGGCACGAACCGCTTCTGGCAGGTCGGAGAGGACGACGATGTCGACCCGACGGTTGGCCGCTTGGGCCTCCGGTGACACCTCCGGGACGAGGGGTCTGGCAGATCCGAAGCCGACCGAGCCGATGCGGTTGCCAGCGACTCCCGTGGATTCGACGAGGTAGCGCAGAACGTTCGTGGCTCGGCCAGACGATAGCTCCCAGTTGGTGGCATAGGGGCTATGGCTCGGGCGGGTATCGGCGTGACCCTCCACCGAGACACCGTAGGTCGTGGTCGAGAGGGCGGGCCCGACGGCCGACAGCACGCCAACGGCGGTGCCGCTCAGCTCGGTGCGGTTGGTAGCAAAAAATGTCTCGGAGCCGACGAGCCGCACGGTGAGTCCGCGCTCGTCGATGGTGAACGACACGGTGTTCTCAAGACCTGTGGTTTCGAGGTTGGTGCGGATCTGCTCGCGCAGGGCAGTGAGTTCGGCAACTTCCTGCTGCGCAAGCTGCAACTCGGTGAAGCCTTCCCCGGTTTCTGACACCAGTTCGGCCGGCACGATGACACCGCCTGATACGTCGATCAGCTCGCTCGGGTCCTGCCCGAACCCCGTCGCGAGCGAGCTTTTGAGGGCTTCGAACTTGTCTTGGTCCACCGACGACATCGCAAACAGCACGATGAACATACACATCAGCACGGTGACCATATCCATATAGGAGGCCATCCAGCGTTCGTCGGGATGCTCCTCTGGCTCTTCCGCCTTCTTGCGGCGGCGCGAGAGACTCATGCGGCTTCCTTGTTAGTCGCCGAGTCCGCTCCCTTTCCCTTTGCTCCCTTGGCCTTGGGAGCCTTGGACTTATCGCCCTTGCCGCCCTTGCCTGCCTTGCCCTTGCCCTTCGCCGAGGCATCGGAGGGGACCATGGCCCGCAGGCGCTCCCCCAGAATCCTCGGCTGGCTGCCGGACTGAACGGCGAGCACGCCCTCCATCAGCAGCGTCATGCGCTCCGCTTCCATGTCGGTGAGACGGCGAATGCGCGTTCCGATGGGCAGCCAGATGAAGTTTGCCGAGAGCAGTCCCCACAGGGTTGCCACGAAGGCGGTCGCAATCATAGGGCCGAGCGAATCGGGCGAGGACAGGTTTTCGAGCACGTGGGTGAGCGAAACCACTGTTCCGATGATTCCCACGGTCGGGGCATAGCCGCCAAGGGCTCCGAAGAACTTTGATGCCGTGCGACCTGATTTGGTCTTCGACTCAATCTCGTCCTCGAGCATCATGCGCAGTTCTTCGCCGTCGGTGCCGTCGGCAATGTTCTGCAGGGCTCCCTTAAGAAACGGGTCCGAAACCTTATCGGCCTCTTGTTCGAGGGCAAGCAGCCCCTCGCTACGAGCCTTCTCGGCGAGCCCGACGACCTGGTCGATCACCTGGCTTGGCTTGTAGCTGCTGCCCTTGAGGGCACCGGGAACGGCCTTGGCCGAGACGATGAAGTCCTTGATGGTGCCCCCGGCAATGCCGATGGCGATGGTGGCGCCGAAGACGAGCACCATGGGCGCTGGCAGCAGCAGCGCCTCAACATGGGCGCCTTCGAGGGTGATCATCGCATAGAGGGAACCAAAAGCGATGAGGATGCCGACAATAGTTGCGAGGTCCATCAGATCTTCCTCGGGCGAAGCGGGACGGCCTGCTCAGTGCGGTCGGCAGAGTCGTCGAGATCAGAAACGATGCCGAGCTGTGGACCGGAGTCCACTGCGGCACCGGAGTGAGCGAGGGCAATGACCCTCGCTCGGTAGTGAGCGATGCGGTCGATGACCTCTGTCATCGACTCGGTGACGATGTATTTGGCGCCGTCGACCATCACGAGGGTCGTATCGGGGTTCACATGAATGCGCTCGATGAGATCAGGGTTGATCGCGAATTGGCGATCGTTCAAACGCGTGACAACTATCATCGTGCCCATCCATAGGTCTTAGTGTTCGCCGCCCGTCCTGGGCCTGCACGTGTAACTATCGGCCGCCGGTCGCCCGCCGTAAGGCGTAAACCGACGAAGGCCGACACCCTTCGGCGCCGGCCTTCTCGCGAGGGTGCGGCGGCGCGATCACATCGCCGCGCCGCCGCCTTCGCGCGCTAGCGCTTGAGGTTCGTGAGCTCCTGCAGCACCTCGTCGGACGTGGTGATGATGCGGGCGTTCGCCTGAAAGCCGCGCTGGGCGACGATGAGGTTGGTGAACTCCTGCGAGAGGTCGACGTTCGACATTTCGAGGGCTCCGGCGGTAACCGTGCCGAGTCCGCCCTGGCCGGGCGTGCCCAGCTCGGCGTTGCCCGAGTTGAAGGTGGCGCGGTAGGTGGAGTTTCCGGCCTTCTCCAAACCTCCGGGGTTGGTGAAGTTGGCCAGCGCGATGCGCCCGATCGCCTCGGAGGCTCCGTTGCTGAACGAGCCGATGAGAGTGCCGTCCGACGCCATCGTGAACGAGTCGAGCGTGCCGGCGCGGCGGCCGTCCTGGCTGGCGACCGCGACCGTCGTCATGCCGGCGAAGCCCGTGAGGGAGGTCATATCAACGTCGATCGCCGGGGCGGCGAGGGCGAAGGTGCCCGGGGTCGTGAGCGCACCGTTGACGAAGGTAAGGCTGCCGAGGGCCGTGTCGACGCCCGCGTTGTCGTACGACACATCCCAGTTGGCGCCGTTGCGGGTGAACGTGAAGGTCACGTTCGTCGCCTGCCCGTTGGCGTCGAACACCTGGGTGTCCCGCACAAGCTGGGTGCCGTCGGTCGCGTCGGAGGGCAGGTTGCCGCCGAACGTCGCCTCCGTTGTCGTAACCGCGGGGGAGATCGCGTCGAGCGGGAGGGTGATGTTGCCGATCGCACCGCCGTCCATGATCGTGCCATCGACTGCCGACCACCCCTGCACGATGCCGCCATCGGGCGTGACCAGGCGACCCTGAGCATCCAGGTCGAATGAGCCGGCGCGGGTGTAGAGCATGTCGTTGCCGACGCGGGTGACGAAGAAGCCGTCGCCCGAGATCATCATGTCGGTCGACTTGCCGGTGGCCTGGGCCGATCCCTGGGCAAAGTTCGTCGAGATGCCGGCGACGCGCACTCCGAGTCCGACCTGCGCGGGGTTGGTTCCACCCTGCTCGGCCTGCGGGCCGCCCGCACCCTGCGTTAGCTGCGACAGCGTGTCTTGAAACTGGGTTGCCGAGGCCTTGAACGCGGTGGTGTTGACGTTGGCGATGTTGTTGCCCGTGACATCGAGCATGGTCTGGTGTGAGCGAAGGCCGGAGATTCCGGAGTAGAGCGAGCGAAGCATGGGTTTGCCCTTTCAGTTGTGGGTTCGTGAAGTTAGGAGGTGCGCTTGACGCCGGAGATGACGTCGAGTGCGATGTCTTTGCCGCCTATGGAGACGGTGGGGATGGGGCCCGAGAACGAGACGGAGTCGGCGGTGCCCGTGATCTTGGTGCCGTCTGGTGTGCTGTAGCTGACCTGCTGGCCGATGAGGGCCGCCGCAGCAATGCGCATCTGCAGCGAGAAGTTCTCCTCGTTGAGGGTCGTGAGGGTGGTGAGCTGCTCCATCGACGCCAGCTGGGTGGTCTGGGCGATCATGGCGTTGGTGTCCATGGGCGAGCTGGGGTCTTGGTTGCGCAGCTGGGTCACGAGCAGCGAGAGAAACACCTCACTGTCCATGGTCTGCTTGGGGGCGCGGGTGGCGGTGTTGCCCGTGTACATGCCATTGCTCTGCACGGCGTAGGTCGCGTCGACGGTCATTGTTTTCCTTTCGGGTGCCGGTTAGGCCAGCACGTCAATGCCCGTGCGGGCAGTGCCATCGAGGTTGCGGATGTCGCGGCTCTCGCCGAGGTCGGTGGCGGCGATTGCCGGCTTTCGGTCGGGCGTGCCGGGTGTGGCGGAGCCGTGCTGGCCCGCCTGTCCCTGCGCCAGGTCGAGGGTCGACTGTGCTGCCGCTTGCCCCGGCTGGCCCTGTCCCTGCTGGCTCCCTCCGGCCGCCGTCAGCGGGCCGGTCGTCACGCCGAGCCCCGCAAGATCGCGGCGCAGGTCGCCGAGAATTGCTTTGAGAGCTTCGCGCCCTGCCTCGCTGGGCGAGATGAGTTCGATGCGCATTCCGTCGGCAGCGATGTGTGCGCGCACTGTCACGGGCCCGAGATTTTCGGGAGTGACGTTAACGGTGATCACGTGCTCGCCGCTCGCGGCGCCGCGCAATAGCGCGATCGGCTTGGCAAGCTGGGCGCTGAAATCCTGGGGAACGGGAGCCGGGGCCGCGGCCGCGGGGGCTGCAGGCTGCGCCGCCACGGTCGGCGTGAGCTGGGTCTGCCCGAGGGGTGCGATCGTGGGCAGCGCGTCGGCCGATGCCGCAACCGCGGGCGCAGTCGGCGAGACGGCTGCCGCGGCGGGTGCGACGAGAGCGGTTGGGGCCGCGGCCTCAGCGAAAGGCGTACCTGCGGTTGTTGCCGAGACGGCACCTGCGGCGGCCGGCGGAGTGCTTGTTTTGGCCGAGGGGGCCGCGGCGACGGTTGGAGCGCCGGATGCCACGGCGGAAGATGCGGCGGCTGATGCGGCGGCTGAGCCGGCACCGGCAAGCCCGGCGTGGCCAGCAGACTCTGCTGCAGCACCGCCAAGTCCCGCACCAGCGTCGTTCTTCAGGCCAGGGATCGCAGTCTCACCCTCGGCATCCAGCGACATCGCTGCCGGGTCGGCACCGGCATCCCGCTGGCCGGTTGCCGCAGCAAGCGCCGCTCGCGCCGACACCGCCGCTGCCGCGGAGGCGGACTCGGATCCAGCAGCAGGCATCGTCGCCGCCTGGTCAGCTGCACCCTCGCCTGGTGCGGCCTCGTCTGCTGCGGCCTCGCCCGCCGTGTCAGCGACTTCGTCTGTAGAGACGTCGACACTATCAACCGAGGTCGACGCGCCTGCCGGGAGGCCGAGAGCGTCGCCGCTCGCAAAACCCGTGGTCAGCGCATCCGCAACGCCACCTGAGCCGAGGCCCGTGACGGGGGCCTCCGTTCCGCCCGCCGAGCGCGCGGTACCCGAAGAAGCGTCAGAGGCGGCACCCGAGGCGGCACCCGCCTCGAGTGACTTAACGGCATCCGTGAGGGTCTCCCCGAATCCTGCTGCGGCACCGGCGGATGCCGACCCACCCGATGATGCGGTCGCCGCCGGTCGGCCGGGGGCCGCCGTTGGCATGGTGAGCATGCTCATGGCGTTGTCCCTTCTGTCTCGTGCTTGTCGCGGTGCCAGGTGGTCGATGCGAGCTCGTCAAGCAGCGCCTGCTCGGCGACCAGGTCTTCTGCCGCGACCTTCTGGTCGTGCTTGATTTCGAGCTTTTCGAGGCTGAGTGCTGCTGCCCGTGCCCGGGAGAATTCCTCGCCGGCCGCAGAGGCTTGCGACCGCAGCTCGCTTTCGAGCGAGGTGAGATCAGAGAGCGCGCTGCGCAACGAGGCCCTGCCGGCCGCCAT
>NZ_JBACFR010000001.1:0-2631 GCF_056262345.1 Homoserinimonas sp. | reverse complement strand
CAAGGTCGAGCTTGGTGTTGGCGGAGAGCGGCTTGCCCTCGTTCAGCCAGTCGCGGGCGGCCTTGGCCGTCTCGAGCACGATGGGCTCGGTGCGCTTGGTCTTGACCTCTTTTTCGTAGCGCTCGATGGCCTTCTCAACAGTCTGAAGGTCGGCGAGAACCAGCTCGGTGTTGATGGTCTCCATGTCGCTGGCAGGGTTGACCTTGCCGTCGACGTGCACAACATCCTCATCGCTGAAGGCACGCACCACCTGGGCGATGGCATCCGCTTCACGAATGTTCGCGAGGAACTTGTTGCCGAGTCCCTCGCCCTCGCTCGCGCCCTTGACGATGCCAGCGATGTCGACGAACGACACGGGCGCCGGCAGGATGCGCTCACTGCCGAACACCTCGGCAAGCTTTGCAAGACGCGCATCGGGCAGGTTCACGATGCCAACGTTGGGCTCGATCGTGGCGAACGGATAGTTCGCGGCGAGCACCGAGTTCTTGGTCAGAGCGTTGAAGAGGGTTGACTTGCCCACATTGGGGAGTCCGACGATTGCAATAGTGAGAGCCACGAGAGATAAGGCTACCGTGACCCGGCTGAATCAATCTGCGACGAACCACGCCGGTTCGCGCGGCAGGCAGCGTCGGATGCTCGTGAGACGATCTTTATGTGCCAGTGAATTTCACCGCGATCGACTTTGAGACCGCAAACTCGTCCAGCGCCTCGGCGTGCTCCGTGGGTCTCGTTAAGGTTCGCGACGGCATCGTCGTCGACAAAGCATCCTGGTTTATCAAGCCGCCGATCGGCCACGACGCGTTTCTCGAATGGAACACCCGCATCCACGGAATCGTCGAAGAGGATGTTGCGAGCGCTCTGAGCTGGGCCGAACAGCTGCCCGATTTGGTCGCGTTTGCTGGCGGCGACCACCTCGTCGCCCATAACGCGCGCTTCGACATGGGCGTCATCTCCGGCGCCTGCGCCGCCACGCTGCAGGAGACGCCGTCATTCGATTACCTGTGCAGCCTGCAGGTGGCCCGCAAGACCTACAACCTCGACTCCTATCGCCTGCCGGTCGCAGCCATGGCGGCGGGGTTTGAAGATTTTCGCCACCACGACGCCCTCGCCGATGCCGAGGCGTGCGCGGCGATCATCGTGCATGCGGCCAAGCGTCACGAGGCCACAGATATCCCGCACCTGGCCACGATCGCCGGGGCGAGCATCAAGTCGATCGGCGCCGCCGCTGCCGACAACGCCCCGATGGTGCTGAGCTAGTTTCCCTGCGCTGCGCTGGCGCGTTCGTAGAGCAGAAACAGGTCAGCGCGCACTTCGTCGCGACTGCGGAGCTCGTGGCTCCACGGAACCTCCACCTGAGATTGCTGCCCGGCCACCGTGGCGGTGAACACCGCGCGCTTCTCGTCGAACGACGTCATGGTCGCCGATTCTGCGTCGGCCACACCGCCCAGGGCCCGCACAATCTGCAGGGTGATTTCGGGCTGGCTGGTGTTCATGTAGTTCGTGATTGCGGTGACAACGTCGTCAGAAAAGGTGCTCATAGGGCAATCGTGCCACCTTTCCCTTGCCTCTCGCTTTGGAGGCTCGCCGTGGGGCAGAGAGCGATGTCGGATGCTCCGGGCACACTGGAATCATGGATCCCGTCGTGCTTCTTCTCATTGGCCTCGTGCTCGGTCTCGTCGTGGGTGCCGCGCTCGGGGTTGTCGTCGCGCGCTCCCGCCAGACCGGGGCGGCCACCGGCACTGCCGCTGTACTCGAGGCCCGCCATGAGACCGCCCTCAGCGAGCTCCGGGCGCGCGAGCAGGCGGCCCAGGCGCAGCTTGCTGCCGAGCTCGCGTTTACGCAGGCGACCGCGGATGCTCTGCGCGAGCAGGTCAGCGGCTTGCAGCAGCAACACCGCGAGCTAATGGAACGCCAGCGCCTCGACCAGCAAGCCCATACGGAGCGCGAGCGCGTCGAAAGCCGCGTGCTGCAGGCACTCACGCCAGTGCAGGAGAATCTGCGGGCGATGCAGCACAAGGTCACCGAGCTGGAGGAGCAACGCAGCCGCCAGCATGGCGAACTCAGCCAGCAGTTGCGCTCGGCAACGGAGTCTGAAGAGCGTCTGCGCAGCACCGCGGAGGCGCTCGCCTCTGCCCTCAAGAGCAACAGCACCCGCGGAGTCTGGGGCGAAACCCAGCTTCGCAATGTCGTCGAGGCGGCCGGACTCATCGAGCGCGTCGACTTCGATGTTCAGGCCAGCATCACATCGGATGCCGGCGCGGGCCGCCCCGACATGGTCGTTCACCTGCCCGGCGGCAAGAACATTGCCGTCGACGCGAAGGTGCCGTTCACCTCCTACCTCGAAGCAAGTCAGATCGCGGTGACGGCGACCGGCGAGGAGGGGGCCAAGCGCGAGCAGCTCATTCGCGCCCATGTGAAGGCCCTGCGCTCGCACATCGACACCCTGGCAGGCAAGACCTACTGGGCGGGGCTCGACGCCTCTCCCGAGATGGTGATCGCCTTTATTCCCAGTGAGTCCCTCGTATCGAGCGCCCTCGAAGCCGACCCTTCGATCATGGACTACGCGTTCTCCAAGCGCGTTGCCCTCGCCTCTCCCGTAACCCTGTGGTCCGTGCTCAAGACGGTCGCGTT